>JAOTUT010000247.1 GCA_029863735.1 Ignavibacteria bacterium | reverse complement strand
AATTGATGAGGTTGAAAAAAACAAAATGAAGATCGAATGGGGAAGCCAGATACGCTCGTATGTTTTTCATCCCTACAATATGGTGAAAGACCATCGTACAGATGAAGAAACCTCTGATGTTCAAAAAGTAATGGATGGGGATATCGATCGTTTCATTAAAGCGTATTTATCAAAGTTTAGCCGAAATTAATTATCAAATGTCAGTCTGAGCTTGTCGAAGACTGACTTTTAAATACTTGTCACACTTCGACTTGCTCAGTGTGACGGAAGCTGTTATTCTTAAATAACGGAGCCATAAAAGAATCTCAAGCAAACATTAAGATTGCTTCTCCCGATTAAATTCGGGATCGCAATGACTACCATTGTTTCAACCCAAAGTCTTTTACCACATTCGTTAACCTTCTCGGGTAATCTGTTTGCATGCCATTAACACCTTTTTTGATAAGGCACTCCATTTCTCGCTTATCATTTATAGTGCAGCCGATTAAAAAATTTAGTGGTTCTCCTGGATTCTGCTTATTGTATTCCTTTTTCTTCCTTACATCAAAACGCATTACTCTTCTGTAAGTCATCCAGTTTCCAATAGTTATTTGTCTTGGACGAAGAACCAGCGCAATTGAATTTTTATTCTGTATCGCTGTTTTTACTCCGCTATAAATACGAGGTATAAAAATAAATCCCGGCGGAAGCTCAACATCGAGACAATAAGACAAATTGGGATATTTACCTTTGGCTGTATCCAAAACCTCTTTACTGAATGTTTCAAGAATGAATTTGCAGGGCGGATTGTATTTTTTCACCAGTAAATCCAATTGATCGAGAATTACAAGTACTAATTCTTTTTCGTTTGACGGAACTTTCATATCAAGAAAAACATACTTTACCTTTTCTTTATCCACCAGCCAATGAATGAATTCCTCAAAAGTTGGAACGTGTGCACCAACTGGCTCACTTTCGCCTTTTTTAATGTAATTGAAATGGGCTCTGAACTCGTCTAAGGTTAGCTCACTTATTTTATTTCGATAACCACTGAAAAAAGCAGGGAAGTCTGGTTTGTAAGCAACTTCAGGTTCAAAACCACCTTCTCTGATTAACGCGACCAGTTCATCGGGATTCCAATCGTGCCATAGAATTACTTTTTTGTCTTTGGTAACACAAATATCTGTCTCTAAGGAATTTGAACCTTCGCTTAGAGCTCTATTGAATGAAGGTATTGTGTTTTCAGGTTCGTTTACAGGCGAGCCACGATGCCCGCAAACTAAAAAGAGGTGATCTTTGTCAATATTTACTTTCCGGTAAGGACAGAATTTGAAAAGTTCTTTTATCCAGATAAGAATATATATTAATCTTCTTTTTAAGCTTGCCATGAATTAAGTTATTTGTAATCTTACAATCGAAATTATCTTAGAGTAAGTTTATTTACAAATGAAGAACAAAAAAGTAAGAACGAAAAAGTCAGTTGCTAAAGAGAATCTAGATTTCTTCAACAAAGTTTACAATGTTGCAAAGAAAATTCCTTATGGAAAAGTAACAACCTACGGGCACATTGCGGAGGCCTGTGGAATTAAATCCTCTGCAAGAAGTGTTGGTTGGGCTTTAAATGGATGTGGACCTGATATCCCTGCACATAGAGTTGTAAATAGATTCGGTGCATTAACTGGCAAAATTCATTTCGGTGATCCGAATCTTATGGAAGAGCTACTGCGAAGTGAAGGGGTTGAGTTTGATAAAAACGGATGTGTAAATCTGGAAAAACACCTCTGGATTCCAAAAAGGAAGAAATAAACCTTCTCGCTTCTCTTTTCTTATTTTCTTAAGTTTCCACTGTCAGTCTGGACGCAATCATCATTCTGAAGGAGCGTAGCGACGAACCTGCCTGCCGGCAGGCAGGGAATCTCCACAGGTAATTGATTGAAACTCTTCGTTAATCACTCAGAGTGACAGCAGACCGTCATTCTGAGGGAGTGAAACGACTGAAAAATCTCCGAGACTCTTCTCCCGCTAAGGCGGGATCAGAGTGACCATTGAAATGTCATTCTGAATCCAAACGGAGTTTGGGTTAAGAATCTCAAATTAACAAAGTAAAAAACTATGAAAATGAAAAACAAAATTTATAACATAGTTTTACTGACCATTTTTCTGCTTACAGCTTATAGCCTACAGCTTAATGCTACCGTAAGGTACGTAAGCAAAACCGGTAGCAGCACGTCACCCTACTTAACCTGGGAAACCGCAGCAGACAGCATACAAAAGTGTATTAACATTTCTGTCTTTGGCGATACCATTTACGTAGCGAACGGAGTTTATGAAGAGCAGGTTATGATGATACCTGGTTTGTCACTTATTGGCAGTGGCACTGACTCCTGTGTCGTTGACAGTCGCAGCTTTCCATTAACAAACAATAGAACCATAACAATGCAAAACGCTTGCCTGGTAAAGGTATTCTACATTTGTACTTCAAACAACTTTGACTATGGTAACGGAATTAGGGCGGAAGGACAAAATGGGCTAATTACATTAAATAAATTTTCGAACGGTAATCTTGGAATATATTTATATAATTCAAGCATTAAAGCATATAAAAACTATTGTTATAATGTTAGAACAGGGATTGGTTTAGCTAATTCAAATTCAATCGTAAGAAAAAATGAAATTTTCACTTTAACAGAGATACAGGGCCAAGGTATATGGATTACTGCATTTAACAACAATTATTATCCAACCATAGACTCAAATTATATTGAAACCATTAGCGAAGGAATCAGAAAATCAATTGGTTCAAGACCAACTATTAAAAACAACACTATAATTTTGATGTCGTTACCAACAGATGGAATCTTTTTGAGTTCATCTGATTCAGCTTATGTTTATAATAATTTAATAATTGCTAAGCATAGAAGTAGTGGAACCGGTATTGATAATAACGGGACTCAATATCTAGAATTATATAACAATTACGTCACCGGGTATTTTGACAGTTTTCAATATTATGTAGTTAACATCGCACCTTACAACAATGTAAAGAATAATGTTGTAACTGGTGCGTTGAGAGGAGTAAAAGCTTACGGGTCTCAAGGACTGGTATTCAAATACAATAATGTTTGGGACAATGGAATAAATTATAACGGCTTTACACCAGACAGCACAAACCTCTCAGTTGACCCAATGATAGTAAATGATGACACAACACAAGGAGAACTGGATTTTCATCTTCAGAAATATTCACCTTTAATAGATGCAGGCGACCCAAATATTCTTGACAGAGACGGCAGCAGAAGTGACATTGGTCTTTATGGTGGTCCTTACGGCTGGACATACACTTACCAGGATTTAGCTCCCCGTCCGCCGCATAATGTTATTGCTACAGTTGAAGACGGACTTGTAAGACTAACCTGGAATAAAAACACAGAAGCAGATTTCTCACATTACAGAATTTACAGGGATACGCTAACAATAGTTATTTATGATTCATCAAAGATAGTTGGAGAAACACCAGACACTGTGTTCTATGACAATCTTCCTCCGGTAAATGGAGAAACAAGATTTTATTATTTGATTACAGCATTCGATAACCAGGGAAATCAATCTTACCCGAGTGAAGAAATAGTTGTATTAATAACCGGAATGAGCGAGCATCCACCAAAAGGATATGATGGTTACAGGCTATTGAGCAATTATCCTAATCCATTTAATCCTTCTACAGTAATTCCATACAGACTGAAAGAAGGAGGATATGTAAAATTGTATGTCTACGATGTAAAAGGAGAGTTAGTGAGAGTGTTGGTAAATCAGTGGCAGGAGAGGGGATATTACGAAGTATTGTTCCATCCGAATACAGAAGAGAGAAGCAGAGCAAACAATTTTGAAGTCCCAATGGGAAAAACATA
>JAOTUT010000246.1 GCA_029863735.1 Ignavibacteria bacterium | reverse complement strand
AAGTTTTAAGGTAATTGTAGGAACTGCTTCTGTGCTTTATCCAGGTTTAAGCGCTGGTGCGGTCGGTGGAATACTTGCATTAGCCAACATTGCTCCGGATGAATGTTTGCAGATTTATAATCTTTACCTAACAGGAAATAATAAAGAAGCTCTTGAACTACAAAACAAAATGATTCCTGTTAACAGAGCTATCACGGCAAAATATGGTGTGGCAGGTTTAAAAGCTGGTATGGATATTCTTGGTTATGATGGTGGAAATCCACGAATGCCTCTTGAACCACTAAGTGAAGCTCAGATTATTGAACTTAAAATTATTTTAAAAACAGCGTTACTACAAGAATAGGAATCCCAAATGAACTCTTTCATTCCACCCAATAGAATTTTAATGGGACCAGGACCATCAAATGTTGATCCGCGTGTTTTGGAAGCAATGGCAAGACCAACCATTGGTCACCTCGATCCAAAATTTATTCAACTAATGGATGAAATAAAAGAATTACTCAAGTACGCTTTTCAAACTAAAAATGAAGTTACATTTGCAGTATCTGGTCCGGGTTCAGTGGGGATGGAAACATGCTTAGTAAATCTGGTTGAACCGGGTTCCAAAGTTATTGTTTGCATTAACGGAGTTTTTGGCGGAAGAATGAAAAGTATTGTTGAAAGATGCGGTGCTGAACCGTTTGTGTTAAATATGCCCTGGGGAAAAGCAATCGATCCTCAACTTTTTCAAGAGACGCTAAAAGAAAATAAAGGAATAACTCTCTGCTGTTTTGTTCACGCCGAAACCTCAACAGGAGCAAAAAGTAATATTAAAACTTTGACTGAAATAGCTCATAAATATAATTGCTTGGTTATTGCTGATACTGTTACATCTTTGGGCGGAATTCCTCTTTTAATTGATGAATGGGATATTGATGCCTCTTATTCAGGTTCACAGAAGTGTCTTTCCTGCCCTCCCGGACTTTCCCCGATTACATTTAATGATAGAGCAGTTGAGTTCATCAAAAAAAGAAAAACTCCAGTGCAGAGTTGGTTTATGGATTTAAATCTTATTCTGAGTTACTGGGGAGGAAGTGCAAAGCGAGCTTATCATCATACTGCACCAATAAACTCTTTATATGCTCTTCACGAATCTTTATTGATATTAAAGGATGAAGGAATTGAAAATTCCTGGAAGAGACATCAAACTAACGGTGAGATGCTTGTTAAGGAATTTGGAAAAATCGGATTAAAACCATTCGTAAAAGAAGATGAAAGACTCGCACAACTTACATCCGTCTCGATTCCTACTGGTATTGATGAAGCTAAGGTTCGTATGTCATTGCTAAATGATTACAATATCGAAATCGGGGCTGGACTAGGTGATCTCGTTGGAAAAGTCTGGCGAATTGGTTTGATGGGTTATTCTTCCAATGAGGAAAATATAGAAGCCTGTGTTGGTGCATTAAAAAATATTTTAGGTAAATGAGAATTCATAGTATTTACATTAATGCAAGCTCAACTGTATTGTTACCACGATTCAGGATCGATTCGGAATGACAGCAATGCTATGAAATCTAATTTACTTTTACTCTTAACGGCAGTCATCTGGGGATTTGCTTTTGTAGCACAAAGAGCAGGGATGGAATATCTTGGACCTTTCACATTCAACACTGCACGTTTTACATTAGGCAGTTTTTCGTTGATTCCTCTATTACTTATCAATCAAAAAAAGAAGTTTGAGAAAGAAAAGTTCCTTCCATTAAATGATAAAAATCTTTTGTATGGAGGATTAGCAGCAGGCACAGTTCTTTTTCTGGGTGCAACATTCCAGCAAGGCGGATTAGTTTATACTGAAGCAGGCAAGGCTGGTTTTATAACAGGATTCTATGTCATCCTTGTTCCAATATTAGGTTTATTCGTAAAACAAAAAACATCTTTACTTACCTGGCTGGGGGCAATGGTTGCAACGGTTGGATTATATTTTTTGAGCCTTAATGAAACATTCGAGGTTAATATTGGAGATGTTTTGGTTTTGATTGGTGCATTCTTTTGGGCTATCCAAATTTTAGTAATCGGATTCTACTCCACTAAAGTTGATCCTTTCCAATTAGCTTTCACTCAATTTGTTGTTTGTGCTGTATTAAGCTTTTTTGCTGCATTAATTTCTGAGACAATCGTTTTGCAAAATTTTGCAAACGCATATCTGCCTATACTTTACGCCGGAATTTTTTCAGTTGGAATTGCATTCACAATTCAGGTAGTTGCACAGAGAGAAGCACATCCGGCAAATGCTGCAATAATTATGAGCCTGGAAGCTGTTTTCGCTGTCCTCGGTGGATGGTTAATTTTAAATGAATCTATTCCAATGCGTGGATTGTTTGGTTGTTTACTAATGCTTATTGGAATGATACTATCTCAACTTTATCTTTTCAAAAGTAAAACATAGTTTTTTGTACGATTATAAATCAGCGGGGAACTTCGATGAAAAATATTAAACAAACCACTCTTGCATTCATAGTTTTTATCTCATCCACTACCCTTCTCTACTCACAGGAAGATTTAAAATCCAGGATTGAATTGCTGCCGGGAATTTTAAGTGTAGAACGAATTGAATCAGATTCAGAATTTATTGATGACTTCAAAATATCTATTGAGCAACCTGTCGATCATAATACTCCGAATGGAAAAAAGTTCAAGCAGAAATTCTACTTATCTCATAAAGATGAATCACTTCCAATGGTGATTGAACTTGCTGGATACAACATTGATTACAATCGAAAGAATGAACTTGCATCAATTCTAAAGTGCAACAAAATTGTAGTGGAACATCGCTACTTCGGAGAATCGAGACCTGACAGCATATATTGGAATTTCTTAACAGTTGAACAAGCTGCGAAAGATCATCATAAGATAATCGAAACAATGAAAATGATTTACGATAAACAATGGGTTACAACTGGAATAAGTAAAGGAGGACAAACCACTTACATATATAAATATTACTTCCCCGATGATGTTGATGCTTCAGTCTGTTACGTTTCGCCGCTAAATCTCACCGCTGAAGATCCTCGTGTATATCATTTTCTGGACAATGTCGGAACAGCGGAATGCAGAGAAAAAATGATTCAGTTCCAGAGAGAAGTAATTAAAAGAGGAGATGAAATATTGCCAATGTTTATTGAAGACACGGAAAATTCCGGTTATACTTATTCAATAAGTAACTATAGATTTATTTATGAGTTCGTTGTTTTAGAATACGGATTTGCTTTCTGGCAATGGCAATATACTAACTGTTCGCAAATTCCTGATACGACTGCTTCCAATGATGATTTGTTTGAACATTTAAAAAAAGGCTCGTCATTCAAGTATTTTTCAGATCAGGACATAGCGAATAACCTGCCTTTCATCTACCAGGCATATTCTCAAATGGGATATTATGGATATGACATTTCCAATTTCAAAGACTTATTAAAGGAAGTAAAAGAACCAACAAGCAGAATATTTTTACCTAAATATATGAACCCTGAATTTGACTGCTGTATAATGCAAGAAATTAATTCCTGGATTCAGAAGCACGGAAATAATATGATATTTATTTATGGTGAAATAGATGCCTGGTCAGCAACTGCTGTGGAGCTAACGGGAGAAACTAATGCTATTAAAATGGTTAAGACTGGTGGAAACCACAGAACACGAATAAATAGTTTTAACGAAAAAGACCGAGCTTTGATAATTGATACATTAGAAGAGTGGTTGGATTACCAGATACCGTAATAAAAAAAGCCGGATTAAATCCGGCCTAAACTCTATTTTCATTATTTTACTTAAAAGTATCCTTCGAATCTATAATTTTAACTTCCTTCACATTCAGCTTGAAATTTTCCGTTTCCTCATCTTCTTTTAAAACATCTTCCGG
>JAOTUT010000245.1 GCA_029863735.1 Ignavibacteria bacterium | reverse complement strand
CCATTTCCATCTTTAAACCCATAGTAATTTTGTTCATCCCAGTCTTTTACTGTATCGGCAAGGCCGCCGGTTTTTCTAACGATCGGAACAGTTCCGTATTTTAAACTGTAAATCTGGTTCAACCCGCAGGGCTCGTATCGCGAGGGCATTAAAAACATATCTGCGCCGGCCTCTATTAAGTGTGAGAGTTCATCGTTGTAACCGATGTACGCACCAACCTTTCCGGGGAATTGATTTGATAGCTGGCGGAACAAGCTCTCAAATATGTTTTCTCCACTTCCAAGAATTATCCATTGTGCATCAAGACCCATCAATTCGTTTAATGAATCGGCAAAAATATCAAAGCCCTTTTGCAGCACCATCCTTGATACAATCCCAATTAAAGGAATGTTTTCGTCAGGCTTTATCTCAAAGTGCTTAAGAAGAAATCTTTTGTTAAGATATTTTCCGTTTAAGTCGTTTATAGTGTAGTGATAAGGGAGATATCTGTCCGTTTCCGGATTCCAGGTGTTGTAATTAACGCCATTTAGTATTCCATACAAATCATTCTTCCGCTTCTGTAATGTTAATTCCATTCCAGCGCCGTATTCTGAAGTCAGAATTTCGTGTGCATATGTGTTGCTTACTGTATTAACAATATCGGAATAAAATATTCCTGTTTTCATGAACGAAACCGCTTCATCGTGTTCAACAGGTCCCCCAGGATAAAAAAGATCACCACGTATTTCCGCACTAAGCATAACTGACTTAGAAAATCTTCCCTGGTAACCGATGTTGTGAATGGTAAAGAGCGTGGCAGTATGATCAAAAAATCTATCCCAGCTGTAATTGTCCCTAATGAAAAGGGGCATTAGGCCTGTTTGCCAATCATTACAATGAATAACATCCGGTGCCCATTGCATTCTTTGCAGGGTTTCGATCACCGCTTTAGAAAAAAGAGTAAATCGCTCATCTTCATCAGGGTCGTTTGTATAAATTATGTGACGATAAAAATAATGCGGACAATCAATGAAGTATACATCAATATCTGTATTCGGAAGTTTGCTTTGGTGAACGTGAACTGACCTGATTATTCCATTAATTCTTATGGGCATTTCACCAATATCCCAATTGTACTTTAGGCCGTGGCTGCTTTCATCGACCCGCGCGTATTTGGGTATAAAAACCTTAACATCGCAGCCAAGTTCAGCAAGTTCAATCGGAAGAGACCCGGCAACATCGGCAAGCCCACCAGTCTTTGCATAAGGAACACATTCAGTAGCAACGAAGGCGATTTTCATTTTTAAACCTTTGACCAAAACAGCTTTATCCGTTAAATGGTAAAATATTTTTTTTCTTATATGAATAATAAGACATAAAGAATTAAATTTCATTCGAACATCGCAAATATTTTAAGGCACAGCAATGAAAGAAATGATAAATGAGCTTTTAGTTTCTTTATCAGGGAGAAATGAATCTAACGCAATAGTTTTTGTTCATGGGTTTCCATTTGACCACAAAATGTGGCAGGCACAGGTTGTAGAGATAAGTAAAGATTATTTCTGCGTGACTTACGATATTCGCGGACTTGGGGAGTCCACCGTCGACGACGGGCAGTTTACAATGGAATCTTTTGTTGATGACCTGGAAAAAATAATTGACGAATTAAAACTAAACCGACCAGTTTTATGCGGGCTCTCAATGGGTGGATATATTTCTTTACGAGCAATTGAAAGAATTCAGGAAAAATTCAGTGCGCTTATTTTGTGCGACACAAAATCATCTGCTGATGATAATGAAGGAAAACTCAAAAGAGCAGCAGCGATCAAACTGATAAATTCAGGTGGCTTTGAGTCATTCATTGATGCCTTTGTCTTAAATTGTTTTGGAGAGAAGTTCGTTAAGGAGAAAAGAAACGAGTATGATGCCGTTGTAAACAGATCAATGATGAATAATTCAATTGGTGTTAAAGGATGTTTGCTGGCAATGGTTAGTAGAACCGATACAACGAATATCCTTAATAAAATCAAGCTACCAACTTTAATAATTTGCGGAAGCGAAGATAAACTTTCACCCCCAGATGTAATGAAATCGATGGCAGAACAAATACCAAACTCAGAATTTGTTTTGGTTAAAAATACCGGGCATATGACACCGATAGAATCTCCGCAGGTCGTTAACCAGGCAATTAAAAACTTTCTTACAAAGAACAGGATTTAGATTTATCAATTAGTTGATCTTTTAGAAAATAATATTTAAATATGCATCAACATCAGCCATCAGGAATAGTAGAGCTGCTTTTAATTTCTTTCTCAGACACGTATTTAATGATGCCGGTTCTGTTTGTTCTATACTTTGTTCTTGAGTACTTCTCACACACAAAGCAACTTGATATTGTATCAAAATTAAAAATATCAGGTCCGCTCGGTCCCCTTGCAGGAACTTTGCTCGGGATTATACCACAATGCGGGATGTCGGTTTTTGTAACTACCCTTTATCTTTCAAAAAGAGTAACGCTAGGGACACTTATCGCGACCTATTTAGCAACCTCTGATGAGGCGCTTCCCGTCCTGATTGCCAACGGTGGCCAGGGATACACTATTCTTTATATCGTGGGACTTAAATTATTAATCGGAGTAATTACCGGTTATGTAGTTGATCTGGTGTTGAATAAAAAACTGTATGAAGGCGAGCAGCCAAAAGTTAATTCTTCATACGCTGTTGAAATCAAACATGAACTGGAAAGAACAAAGTACAAAGAAATTGCACTTCACACACTAAAGCGTACTCTAAGAATTTATTTTTGGGTTTTATTAGTTACGATTGCGATATCATTCGTTTTAAACTTTACGGATGGTGAGCGCTTGGTCAATTCAATTCAATCACACCCAAACATTCAGGTTATTGTTGCAGCCTTGTTCGGGCTAATTCCTAATTGTGCCGCGTCAATAGCCATAGCCGAGACATTTTTGCATACCGGACTTTCAATCGGGGCAACTGTTGCAGGATTAAGCACCGGTGCTGGTTTTGGACCGATTGTTTTGTTTAAGGATGGAAAATTCAAATTTGCACTTAAAGCACTGTTAATTAGTTTGTCTGCAGCAATACTATGGGGCTATCTTATTAATTATTGTTTCTGATTTTTCCGAAACCTATAATTGTTTAATAAACCCTTAACTACTAATGGCTTCCAAATATTTTTTAATATAATGATCGACTTTCTTCAATCGATATTGCATAATATAACGCGGATGCTCAAGCGCAATTATCCTTTTAAAAAACCCATGCTCTTCATTAATACCTGCAAAGTATTCCGCGTTTTTCTTTCCAAGCAGAATAACCTTATCCACTCTTGCACCAAATTTAATTTGAGATTTTAAGGTTTGAATAATCTCTGATTTTAGCTTTTCTCTTAGAAGCTTATCGTCGTAATAATTATAATTTTTCCCATTTTTTATTATTGCAAAGGGATAAAGGGCTGTAAGAAAGACTTTCGAGAAGAACTCTTCTGCCCCACCGAACCTATCAACCACAGTATAGACAAACTTACTGGAAAGTTCTTTCCTGCTGCCTAAATTGTTTTCAATTCTGCAATGTTCTCTCAACGCCACCGGATCGGTAAAGGCTATTCCTGTAAGTCCGCCGCCAAATCTCCCCGGATTTATTCCAACAATAAAAAGCCGTTCCTTTTCATCGCCGTAGAATTTCGAATAAAATTTCTTAACAACATCTTTTACATCATCTGTTTCGTGCGGGTTTATTAATTCAACACCGGAATTTTTTATATTGAGTGTTTTAAGATTGCAAAAATATTTATTGGCACTATTTGAAAAAGACATAAGAAAGATTACCACGAACTCATAAATTACCAGCAATTTAAATTGCTGATGAATATTTGTTAATTGGCGGCAAATATTTGTTCAATAGA
>JAOTUT010000244.1 GCA_029863735.1 Ignavibacteria bacterium | reverse complement strand
TCGATAACAGACTCAAAAAAAAGAAATTTCAGATAACTTTCAGACTTTTAGAAAAGGATGTTAAAGAAGAGATGGATTACATCGAAAAGCTTGCTGCGATGAGTTATAAAGAGCTTGGCCTAGAAAGAAATTATAGCGATCCAATCACCGAGTCAAGATTTGTTTGGGCTGAAGTTTACCGACGGATTTATAATCATTCGTCTTCACGAATGAATTCTATACTTGAAGGATTCAACAAAATATTTAGGGGAGAAAATTTTGATGATCGGGATAAGATCTATTTTGTCATTACCTTCGTTCAGAATATAATGTATGACAGACCGGGAGGAGTGCTTGACCTGTTTCCACCGCTTGGCACAATTGCTTACCGATATAGCGACTGTGATTCAAAAACAATGCTTCTTTATGTTATTCTCGAAAAGATGGGTGTTGACTGCGCAATGTTATGGAGTTATAACTACAAACATGCAATGCTTGGAATCAGAGTTAACGGAAGAGGAAACTTCCTGACTGCCAACGGAAAAAAATATTATTTCCTCGAAACTACTTACCCAAATTGGGATATTGGAGAAATACCACCTGAGTTCAGCAATATAAGGTTTTGGTTCATTTCCGAAATTGATGTAATAGAAAAGGAAGCAAACGAATCAGAATCGAGAAGAGATATTAAACCTTCACCTTCAAAATCTGAATAGAATTGGTCATTCCGAGTTTGTTTCGGAATCTCCAACTTTAATCACAATAAAAGAGTAAGAAGCTGAAACAAGTTCAGCTTGACAGCATAACCTTTTAAAAACTTTAGAACGGGTTTGTTGCCCAGATTGTAACTTCCGGAATAAATCCTCTGTCATCCATTTCCAATGTTGAAACGATAGTATGAGCAATTTCATAGCTTCTAAGCTTATTCGAAACCTCTTTCCTTTCTTTTCCTTCAGCATCACCGAATGCGGTAACCACTTCACTCGGATTAACGAGTATCACTCTCACATTATATTTCCTCAACTCAGCTTGCCAGCATTGCGTCATTCCGCGCAAAGCAAATTTGGAAGAAGCATAAACGGTTCCGTTTGCAAAACCTTTAGTGCCTGCAGTCGAAGCAATATTAATTATGTTTCCATAATTCTGTTTCTTAAAAAGATTGGCTGCGTATTTTGCCATCATTGCCGCGCCAAAAACATTCACTAAATAAACATTCATAAAATCATCCACGTCAAGATCGAAAACCTGATTCCATTTTCCTCCAACACCTGCATTGTTGATTAAGCAATCAAGCTTTTTAAATTCTTTTAAAAACTCATCGTAAGTTCTTTTAATATCTTCTGGCTTACCAGCATCGGCATGAATAGGAAAAGCTCCGATTTCCTTTGCTGACTTTTCTAGTCTAGATTTATTTCGGCCGGTAATTCCAACTTTGCCACCCTTTTCAATCAAGAGTTTTGCTGTTGCTTTGCCAATTCCAAGGCTGCCACCCGTTACAAGAAATGTTGAATCTTTTATCTGCATAATTGCACCTTTAATTTTTGATTAAATATTGTTTTTGAGATATGAATATATCTTTAAACCAGTTCAGCCGAAAATAAATTCCGTTTATCAAAATAAAATTGTATTACTTACTATATATCCATTATTTTTGATGTACAATTTCATACAGAAAATTATAATCGAATCAATTCTTTCCACAAAAAATATTCAGGTGCTGTAATGGTTAAAAAAATTCTCCTCCTTCTGTTTGTCATATCTTTCTTATCCTCCCCAATTCTATCACAGGATAAAGAAGAAGATAAAAATCCTTATAAATCTTCAACTTTTAACGGGTTGAAGTTCAGGTTGCTTGGTCCGGCTGTAACTTCCGGCAGAGTTGTGGACTTTGCAGTTAATCTAAATGATATTCACGAGTTTTACGTAGCTGTTGCCTGCGGAAACGTCTGGAAAACAACAAATTCCGGAACAACCTGGAATCCGATTTTTGATAATTACGGCTCATTTTCAATTGGTTGTGTAACTATCGATCCGAAGAACGAAAACGTAGTTTATGTAGGCACGGGCGAAAACAATAGTCAAAGAAGTGTTTCGTGGGGAGATGGACTCTATCGTTCTGAAGATGGTGGAAAAAGCTTTACAAATATAGGACTGAAAACATCAGAACACATTGCCAAAATATTAATTGATCCACGAGATTCAAAAGTTATTTATGTTGCTGCTCAGGGACCACTTTGGGGATCCGGCGGTGAAAGAGGACTTTATAAATCAACAGACTATGGTGTTACGTGGGACTCTGTTCTTTATGTTAGCGAAAACACTGGTGTAACCGATATCGCTATGGATCCAAGAGACCCGGATGTTCTTTATGCAGCATCTTACCAGAGAAGAAGACACGTTTGGACTTTAATAAATGGTGGACCCGAAGGAGCTATCTACAAATCAACGGATGCAGGAAAAAACTGGAATAAACTTGAATCGGGTTTGCCTAAGGGAGATATCGGAAGAATTGGTCTTGCAATCTCCCCGGTAAATCCTGATTATGTTTACGCAATTATTGAAGCTGCCAATGATGGAAGTGGTTTTTACAGATCAACTAATCGAGGTATATCGTGGGATAAAAGAGGTGATTATAAAAATGTCAGCGCTCAATACTATTCCGAAATTTTTTGCGATCCTATTGATGTAGACAAAGTTTATGTATTAGACACTTACTCGGCAATAACGGAAGACGGAGGAAAAACATTTTCACGAATCAGTACAAAAGGAAGACACGTTGATGACCATGCATTCTGGATTAACCCAAATAATCCAAGCCACTTTCTTATTGGGGGTGATGGAGGAGTGTATGAGACATTTGATAGCGGACAGACATTCCTCTTCAAAAATAATTTACCAATCACACAATTCTATAGAATAAGCGTAGATAACTTTGAACCGTTCTACCGTGTGATGGGAGGAACTCAAGACAACAACAGTATGATTACTCCATCCCAAACAGTAAACGAAGAAGGAATTGTAAATGCTGATTTTATTCCACTTGTTGGAGGTGATGGATACGAAGCTGTAGCCGATCCTGACAATCCTTATATTATTTATTGTCAATGGCAGTACGGCGGACTTACAAGACATGATTTGCAATCCGGAGAAACAATAAGCATTAAACCACAGGAAGGTAAAGATGAGCCACCTTACATATGGAATTGGGATACACCACTTATACTGAGTCCTCACGCTAACAGGCTTTATGCTGCTGCAAATAAAATTTTTAGAAGTGATGATAAAGGAAACACGTGGGAAGTAATAAGTCCCGACCTGACAAGACAGGTTGATAGGAATAAACTACCGATTATGGATAAAGTATGGAGTGTTGATGCAGTTGCAAAGAATGCCTCCACTTCCATTTATGGAAACGTAGTTTCATTGAGTGAATCTCCTGTAGTGGAAGGATTAATTTACGCCGGAACAGATGACGGACTTGTTCAGGTTACAGAAGATGGCGGGACAAGCTGGAAAAAAATTGAATCGTTTCCTGGTATTCCTGAAATGACTTACGTGAGCTGTTTGTATGCATCACGCTTCGATGCAAATACAGTTTATGCAACATTCGACAATCATAAAAGAGCAGATTTCAAACCGTACGTTTTAGTCAGTAGAGACAAAGGGAATAGCTGGGAATCAATCTCGGGCGATCTTAAAGAACCACATGTTGTGTATGCAATCACTCAGGATAATGTAAAACCTGATTTATTATTTATCGGAACTGAATATGGTGTATTTTTTACACACAGCGGCGGCAATAAATGGATTGAATTGAAAGGCGGATTACCAACAACAGCTGTGAGAGATCTTGATATTCAGGTAAGAGAAAACGACTTAGCTCTTGCCACATTCGGGAGAGGATTTTATGTGCTTGATAATTATTCTCCTTTAAGAAATATAGATGAATCC
>JAOTUT010000243.1 GCA_029863735.1 Ignavibacteria bacterium | reverse complement strand
TTCTGTTTCATCTCCGTTTCCAAGAACCGCTACAGTAAACTCTCTTCCGGAAAGAAATTCTTCGATCAGAGCCGGCTGGTTATAAGAAATTAGTATTCGGTTTATTTCGTCCTCAAGCTCTTTTGTATTTTTTACAAAAGATGAGGAAAAAATTCCCTTGCTCGAACCTTCAGAAATCGGCTTAACTATTAATGGAAAATCGAAATTGGCATTTTTAATATCATCCTTCTGGTTAGCAACCAGGAATTTGGCATTAGGTATTTTATGATAAGTTAAAATTTCTTTTGCCCGGGACTTATCAAGACAAATTCCCAGCGTAAGTGCATCTGAACCTGAGTAAGGTATCTGAAGCATCTCAAGCATTGCAGGTAAATGCGATTCACGATTAACTCCGGTTAGTCCTTCAGCAAAATTAAAAACGATATCCGGTTTTAATTCTTTAAGTTTTGTAAAAGCGTCGTTGTTTGCTTCAACCAAAGTTACGTTATGAAATTCGCCGATAGCATCTTTAACTGCGTTTACAGTTTCCCAGGTATCCCACTCTGCATACGTATCTATCGCCGGTTGAAATTCATGTTGAGGAGAATTTTGAACAGGAGGGAGGTCTTCGTGGAAAGTTTCACTTTCCGGTTTTACGTTGAATGTAATAGCAACATCTAAACGTACATTAAACCTTGGTGATAAAATATTTTCTCCTTTAAATTATTTTTTGTTCCAAATATAAACTTTATAAATAATTTGTCAACATGTTTTAAAAAGTTTTTTGAAAATATTTTTTCATGGAAAAATATCATGATTGGGAGTTGAAGAGAAAAATTTTTAATGAGTGGTCAAGAGTTTTTAAATATTTTCTGAAGTTGTCTATACAATTTTTTTCTGCTGGAGATAAATAAAGATAAAAAATTCTTGAAGAGAAAAATTATTTTCAGGCGATCTTTGCGTACTGAAGGTTGTCTGAATAATATTTGATGAGATTATTTCTTATCACTCTGTTGCTTTCTGATTCAAGAGATGGGTCTTTATTTATAAGGTCGAAAGCAATGTTTTTAGTTTTGATTATAAGTTCTGCGTCATTAATTATATTTGCATATTTCAAATCCGGGAAGCCGCTTTGCTTTGTGCTAAAGATATCACCAGGTCCACGAAGCTTTAAATCTATTTCAGCAATTTCAAAACCGTTATTTGTTTTTACCATCGTCTGAAGTCTGATTGCAGACTTATATTTTTCTATCAAAGCACTTGAGAGATAATCGAGATCAAGTTGCTGCTGTATATTATACTGTACAATTTCATCCTTAGTGACAAGAACACAATAAGCCTGTTTATCACTTCGTCCGACTCTTCCCCTCAGTTGATGAAGTTGTGAAAGACCAAACCGATGAGCATCGTTTATTAGAATTATATTTGCATCAGGAATATCTATGCCTACTTCAATTACTGTTGTTGAAACCAAAACATCAAATTCTTTTTTTAGGAAGCGCAACATCTTCTCCTCTTTCTTCTGCCAATTCATTCTTCCATGGATAAGTCCGAGGTTTAAATTTTTAAGATGAGTCTTCCTGAGTTCCTCATAAAAAGTTTCAGCAGCTTTCAGTTCCAGCTTATCAGAATCCTCTACCAATGGATATACAAGAAATGTCTGGTAACCTTCGTTCTTTTTATCAATGATAAACTTAAAAATTTCGGGAAGCTTGCTTTCCCCTCTAAGTACGGTTTTGATTGGCTTCCTGTTCTTTGGCATTTCATCGATAACAGAAACATCCAGGTCGCCGTAAACTGTCATTGAGATCGTTCGGGGAATAGGGGTGGCACTCATAACTAAAACATCAGGAACTTTACCCTTGCTTTGAAGTTTAGCTCTTTGACGAACGCCAAAACGATGCTGTTCGTCAATTACTACTAATCCAAGATTTTTATATTTAATCTTTTCTTCGAGAAGAACATGTGTACCAACTATGATGTCAGCTTCCTGTAATTCAATTTCCAGAAGTTTTTTTTCTCTTTCAGATTTCTTTTGCCCTCCGAGTAGCAAAGAAACCTTAATTTCCCGTTCCGGATAAAGTTCGTTAAGTTTTTTCATCATAGAGGAAATGTTTTTTGCGTGCTGGTCAGCCAGGATTTCAGTTGGAGCCATTATCCCTGCCTGGAATCCATTATCTACTGCAATCAACATTGCGATTAAGGACACGATTGTCTTTCCGCTTCCAACATCTCCCTGCAGCAGCCGGTTCATTGGTTTCTCTGAAAGCAGATCATTTTTTATTTCGCCAAGAACTCTTAACTGTGCAGATGTTAATTCAAAGGGAAGTGTTTTTAAAAAATTCTGAACCAGATTTGACCTAATGCTCATTTTATTTCCGGTTAGCTTACTTTGGTAATACTGCTTTCTGAGAGCAACCAGCAGTTCCAAGTTGAATAGTTCCTCAAACTTAAATCGTTTTTTTGCAGAACTTAGTTTATCGGACGATTCAGGGAAGTGGTAATTCCTGATAGCTTCTGGTAAAGAAATTATTTTATTTTGCTTGATAATTCCTTCAGGAAGAGTTTCATCAACTTTATCAACATAATTCTCAACTGCAAGACTGATAATTCTTCTTAAACTCAAATCTCCAATGTTGCCTGATTTCAGTTCTTTGGGAATTCTGTAGAAAGGAATGATCTTACCGGTATGAAGAAAGCTCTTCTCTTCTTCTTCACTTATCCTGTCAAAATCTGGATGAATAAACTGCAAAGCACCGTATTTTGATTTATCTGGTTTGGATGAGATAGCAAAAACATCACCTTCATTAAAGACAGAATAAAAATATTTTGTTCCGCGGAACCAGACACATTCGAAAAATCCTGTTTCATCCCTGAACTGAACTTTAAGTATTTCTTTTTTCCCGAAGTGTTTCTTTTCTTTCTCAAACACTTTTCCAATTACCGTAAGTTCGCCTTCATAACCATTCATTAAATAACCGTAAGCCTTAGAAGCAGAAAGTACAGTTGTACGATCGAGATGTCGGGATGGAAAATAATTCAGCAAGTCGCGAATAGTTTTTATTCCTATTTTTGAAAAGGATTCAGCCCTTTTTGGCCCGACTGACTTTAAATATTGGACAGATTCATCAAGAGCGTTCTTTGAAATAGATTTCATAAATAGAAAAATAATCTATCGCTTCACTAAACTCAAAAATCACTTAAAGCCTTTCTGAGAAATTATATTTAATTTTGAATAGAAAATCAGGAAGGAAATAAAAATTGGAATGGGAAAAGTTATTAACTGATTCACGGCTCGGTGAAAAAAGTCAACCTAAAAGTAAACTTCAGGATGGCAGGAGTGAGTTTCAAAAAGATTTTGACAGGATAGTCTTCTCACCAGCTTTCAGAAGACTGCAAGATAAGACACAGGTGTTTCCATTGCCTGAAAGTGACTTTGTGCATACCAGATTAACACACAGCCTTGAAGTTTCCTGTGTTGGCAGATCATTGGGTAATCTCGTTGGCGAAACAGTTATTAAAAGAAATCCTTCGTTGAACAGTCGGTTTACAAAATTCCATTTTGGTGAAATTGTTGCTGCAGCTTGCCTTGCTCACGATATCGGTAATCCTCCTTTCGGACATTCCGGCGAAGATGCAATAGCTGAATACTTCCGAAGCGGTAACGGACAAAAGTTCAAATCACAAATTAAAGATGAAAGAAAATGGACAGACCTTACAAAGTATGAAGGTAACGCTCAGGGATTCAGAATAATTACCAAACTTCAGAATCCAAGAGTAAAAGGTGGTTTAAACCTCACTCATTCAACACTGGCTGCTGTGACAAAATATCCAAGGGAGTCACTAGTAACTAATAAAAGCAAATCTTTACAAAACAAAGCTTATAGAAAATATGGGTTCTTCCAGGCTGAGAAGGAATTATTCAAAGATGTTGCAATTGCCACGGGTCTTAAATGTCTAAAGAGTG
>JAOTUT010000241.1 GCA_029863735.1 Ignavibacteria bacterium | reverse complement strand
ATGCAGGCAACTCCAAAAACTCCAATACTTTGTCCGCTTGATCTTGCCAGCTTAAAAGTTTTTTTAAGGTCTGCTTCTCTCCAGATGTATGCTTTTATATTCCTTAGCTTCATCAGCTTACTAATTGAGTTGATTGAACAATTTTTAGAACAACTCTTACAAACATAATCAGTTCCATCCGAAGCTGATAAGCAATCTTTATCAAGGTCATGCAGGCAGTGGGGCAGGAATGCATATTTTGCTTCAGATGATTTAAACTTATCTCTGTTAAAACGATTAACAAGTTCAATCTCCAGCATAAAGAGAAGATATTGTTCCCGCGAAGTTGTTAAAGTGGAATCACATTTTTCAGCCAGAGATAGATTTTTAAGATGAGTATCCATATCAGTAAAATATTTTGAGAGCGAATCCTCAGTTATGCGAAGTATACTGCCCAGCAAGGATTTACCTGGTTTTATTCTGATCTCTTTTTTTAGCGTTCTTTTATTTCTGGAGTTTTTTCTTAAATAATCCAATAAATCAGATTGACTATTGACCTTTTGAAGAATGGAATCCGTCACTTCTCTCAGACCTTTATAAAAATAATCTGAGGCATCCTGATTACTATAAAGTGAATAGGTTTTACCATTTATTTTCTCTTGGATCATTTTATCTATAGTGTTAAATATCAAGGAATAACTTTACAATTATATATTATTAGTTCATATAAACACAAGATCTATATCCAACTTATTTGACCAAATACAGAATAAAACATCTGGAACTTGCTGTACTTTTTATTTATGTTTAAACAGAATATTAACTGATTAGGTTGTCTAAAAGGGTGTTAAAGAAGAAAATGGCTATAATAATATTTAGCACATTGTTTTTAGTACTTAACTGCATCCCTCAGGATGATAAATACACAAAGACCCGCGAGGAGATGGTCACTGAACAGATAGAATACAGAGGTATTACAAACCAGCCAACACTTGATGCATTAAGAAAAGTCCCCCGCCATAAATTTGTTCCACCGAATTTAGTTGATAGAGCATATAACGACGGTCCGCTACCGATTGGCTATGGACAAACCATTTCTCAACCTTACATTGTTGCTTATATGACTGCTGCAATTAATCCCAAAGCCAGTCAGAAAGTTTTGGAGATTGGAACAGGCTCAGGATATCAGGCAGCAGTATTAGCTGAAATTGTGGATTCGGTTTACACAATTGAAATCATCACTGAACTTTATAACTCTTCAAACAAAAGGCTAAATGGACTTGGTTACGAAAATGTTTTCTGTAAAAATGCAGACGGTTATTACGGTTGGGAAGAATTCGCACCCTTTGATGCAATCATAGTTACCGCTGCTGCAGAATATATCCCTCCTCCACTTATTAAACAGCTCAAGGATGGCGGAAAGATGATTATCCCCGTAGGTTCGCCTTTTCTAAATCAAACTTTAATAATGGTTGAAAAGAATGGTGAAGAAATTACCACAACTTCTCTTCTGCCAGTTAGATTTGTACCATTTACGAGGGAGAATTGAAAAAGGGAAATGATTCACTAACCCGGATTTCTGTATCTGTCTCACTCCTTTCGGTTTCAATAATCGCATTCCAGCTTTCGCTTATACAAATACTCTCAATTGTTCAATGGTATCATTTCGCTTATATGGTAATTTCGGTTGCCTTGCTTGGCTTCGGAGCAGCGGGGACTTTCCTGTCGCTGGCTAAGAATATTTTAATTAAAAAAACAGAACTTCTTTTACCTTCTTTGATGATTTTATCCGGGCTGGCGATGGCGATTTCCGTAAATGTTGCACAAGCTGAATCTATTCGCTTCGATTCATATTTATTATTTGCTGATTACTCTCATCTATGGAAACTCCTAGTTACTTATTTACTTTTTTTTATTCCGTTCTTTTTAGGTGCACTGGCAATTGGAATTATTTTCGTAAAGCATATCGATAATATCGGTAAGCTTTATTTTGCCAATATGTTAGGATCGGGTATCGGTGGAGTGGCTGCAGTTTTTCTGATTTGGATTTTCTTTCCTGAAAAACTCCCTGCTGTTATTGCAGGTATTGCGCTGATTGCCGGATTGATAATAATTTCAAAAGAACAACGAACAGGTTTTACTATCATCGTAACTATTACTGTAGCTGTTCTTTCATTCTTTTACATCTCTCCATCGGTTTTAAAACTTTCAGAATATAAAAGCTTATCTAAAACACTTAATCTGCCTGAATCAAAAATTATTCTTAAAGAAAGCAGTCCCTATGGTTTGATTGATATCGTTTCAACTCCATATTTACGTTATGCACCCGGATTAAGCATCAGGTATCCGGGAATCGTATCTGTTCAGAATGCTGTGTTTAACAATGGTGAATGGGTCGGTCCGCTCATTTCAATAAGGAGTGATTTACTAAGTTATCTTCTCTTCACTACTGAAAATGTTGCTTTTATAACTGGTGAAAGAAAAAGCGTATTAGTTCTTGGAGCTGGAACTGGCCGGCAAGTAAAAACTGCTTTGTTGAATAATGCAGAGACGGTTACTTCGGTTGAACAAAATAAAGCACTTGTAAATCTTTTAGAAGAAAAGCTTGCATTAAAAATTGATTCTCTTTTTCAGAACAACCAAATAAGATCGCAAAACATTTCTCCACGTACTTTTCTGCTCTCAACTAATCAGAAATTTGATTTGATTTCTCTTCCGATTGTTGATGCCTTCGGTGGAAGTTCGGGAATGTATTCTCTACAGGGGCAATACTTACTTACAACCGAATCTTTTAATGAAATGGTGAACGCTTTGAATCGTGATGGTGCTGTTTGCATTTCAACTTATATCGATTACCCTTACTGTAATCCAATTAAGATAGTAGCAACTTTCGCTGCAGTTTTTGAAAATAGAAAGATTACAAATCCAGAAAATTATATTGCTGCAATCAAGAATTGGAACATGATTACTTTCCTTATTAATAAAAATCCTCTTACAATTACTGAGATTGACTCAATCAGAAATTTTTGCAAAAGAATGAATTTCGATCCGGTGCTGATGCCGGAAATAATTTCGGAAGAAAGAGAAAAGTTTAACAAGTTGCAAGATGCTTCACTGTATTCTATGTTCGACAAAATACTTCAATCAAAAGAAGAACGTGAGAAGCTTTACGCAGAATATCCATTCAACATTGGTCCGGCAACAGATGATCAGCCATACTTTTCCCAATTCCTTCAATGGAGAACAATTCCGCTTCTCGCAAATCTGTTTGGTAATCAGTCCGTCCCGTTTTTTGAAGTTGGATATTTAATCCTCTATTTGACTTTTTTTCAAATAACCATTCTAGCAATTCTTTTAATAATTATTCCCCTTTTCAAATTAGGCTTTAAGGGCGGCCGTAAATTTCGAACGCTTGCTTATTTCGGTGGATTAGGTTTGGGTTATATGTTCATCGAAATAATTCTGATTCAAAGATTTACCCTTTACTTTGGAAATGTTATTTATGCTGCAGCTCTTGTTGTTTGCCTTATGCTGGTTTCATCTGGATTCGGAAGTCTAGTTTCTCAGAAGATAACTCCAAAACCTTACAGGATTATCTTAATTGTTTCTATCATAATTATTTCTTTTGTTGTTTATGCTCTGTTTCTTTCCGTCTGGCTTAAAACGACAATCGGTTTCAGCTTAACTACAAAAATTATTTTATCATTTCTTCTGATTGCACCCCCCGCATTTTTTATGGGAATGCCTTTCCCGCTTGGATTGAGAACACTTTCAACTTCGATCGATTCACTTGTTGCGTGGGCATGGGGAATAAACGGAGCTTTTTCAGTAGTAAGTACAGTGCTTGCTACGATTATCTCTGTTGAGTTGGGTTTTGTTTGGGTAATGGCTTTTGCAATTGGTGCTTATTCAATAGTATTAGCTTCAAAAGTCAAACAAATATAATTATTACTTAATAATACATTCTTG
>JAOTUT010000242.1 GCA_029863735.1 Ignavibacteria bacterium | reverse complement strand
GCGGTAACACTGGTATTGGATTAGCAATCGCAGCAGCAGTAAAAGATTACAAGTGTATATTCGTTGTGACTTCCAAAGTGAGTGATGAAAAAATTAATTACTTAAAAGCACTCGGTTCAGAAGTTATAGTTGTTTCAAATCTTGCTGATCCTGAAGATCCTGAATATTACGTTAATGTTGCAAAGCGGTTAAATAAGGAAATTCCAAATTCCTTTTTTGCATATCAGTATTCAAATCCTTCTAATCCTGAAATTCATTACAAAACAACCGGACCCGAAATCTGGCATCAGACAGATGGAAGAATAACTCACTTTATCTCAAGCATTGGCACAGGTGGCACCATAAGTGGAACAGGAAGATTTCTGAAAGAAAAAAATCCAAACATTCAGGTAATTGGTGCTGATCCACTTGGCTCAATATTCAAGCATTACAAAGAAACCGGCGAAATAATAAAAGGCACGCCATATTTAGTTGAAGGGATTGGTCAGGATTGTCTCCCTGAAAATGTTCACTTCCAGTACATAGATAAAATAGTAAATCTAAGTGATAAAGATTCCTTTGCTGCAGCCAGAAGATTGACAAAGGAAGAAGGAATATTTTGTGGTGGAAGCACAGGCACAATAGTTCACGTTGCTTTAGAAACTGCAAAGGATTGCAGTAAAGATGATATAATTGTTTTCATAGTTTGCGATACGGGTGAAAGATATTTATCCAAAGTTCACAATGAAGACTGGTTAAGACTAAACCGAATGCTCGATACCCAGATTAGGACGCTGCGTGATATTTCGGACAGGAAAAAATCGACAGGCATTGAAGAGATTGTTTCAATAAAAGAAGATGATAAAGTAAAAGATGTTCTTGAGTTGATTGCAAAGACAGGGTACACGCAAATACCAGTGATGAAAGGAAAGCAATTAGTTGGTGCGATTCGCGAAAATTGGCTTCTCTCCAGGCTGGTTGAGAATCCTCAGCTTTATAATTCTCTGATAGCGGAAATTATGGAAGATAGCTTTCCTGTTCTTGATGCAAAGACAGACTTAGCTGAAGTAAAAAATTTATTGAAGTCACATCCGGCTGTTTTAGTTAGTGACTTTGGATTGATAACAGATATCATTACACGCTATGATTTAATTAATTTTGATCATAAATAAAATTGTCATTGCGAATCCCCGATTCATCGGGGTGAAGCAATCTTTTGAATATTGAATAGCGAACAAGGAATTTCGACTAATGAACAATAGTAAAAGAAAATTTGATCTTGAAGACCGGCTAATTGATTTTGCTGTAATGATAATTGAGATTTCAGAAAGTCTTAATTATTAAAAAGCTGGGAATCATTTCAGTGGTCAGTTAGTAAGATCTGGAACTTCTCCCGCATTACATTATGGTGAGGCACAAAGTGCAGAATCACGAAATGATTTTATTCACAAACTTAAAATCCTTTTAAAAGAATTAAGAGAATCTTTAGTTGCATTGAAAATTATCAAAAGGGTTCTCCTTACAAAAAAGATTGACTTGCTTGAAGAAGGAATAGTTGAACGTAATGAACTGATTTCAATTTTTGTGAAAAGCATTGAAACAGCAAAAAAGAACAGTGAAAAATGTAAATAGATTGTTCTCAAAATTTACTTCGAAATACATTATTCCTTGTTCAATATTCTTTATTCTAATTGAAAATATTAAGTAATAAACTGAAAGATTAAAAATGGGCTTTTCAACAGACGCAATACACGCAGGACAAATTCCTGATCCAACAACCGGGGCAGTGATAACTCCGATTTATCAAACATCTACTTACGTGCAACACGAGCTGGGTAAAAGTACAGGTTACGAATATGGACGAACTCACAATCTTACCCGGCAAGCGTTGGAGAAAAATATTGCTACTCTCGAAAAAGGTGAATACGGAATTGCATTTGCATCGGGACTGGCTGCAACACATGCTTTGATGAGTCTGGTTAAAGCCGGAGATCATATTATAATTTCAAGTAATGTTTATGGAGGAACGTATAGACTTTATGAACAAAATATGACCAACTACGGTGTTGAATATTCCTGGGTCGATACGAGTAATGCAGCAAACATAGAAAGTGCAATAAGAATAAACACAAAAATGATCTTCGTTGAAACACCGACAAATCCAATGTTAATTCTTACAGATCTGAAGGCTGTTTCTGATATTGCAAAGAAAAATAATCTGATAACTGTTTGCGATAACACTTTTATGAGTCCTTATTTTCAAAATCCATTGGAATGGGGGATTGACATTGTTCTTCATTCAACAACAAAATATTTGAATGGACACAGCGATATGGTCGGTGGCATACTTGTAACGAGCAATGAAAAATATCACGAACGTTTAAGATATATTCAAAATGCAGCAGGAGGAGTTCCGTCTCCATTTGATTGCTGGCTTGTTTTACGTTCAACTAAAACTCTTGCTGTTAGAATGAAACAGCACGAAGAAAATGCGCGAGCATTTGCAGAGTTTTTAGTTAAGTCTGGCGCAGCAAATAAAGTAATTTATCCCGGATTAAAAGACCATCCGCAGCACGAGCTTGCAAAAAAACAAATGCGCGGTTTCGGGGGAATGGTTTCAGCTGATTTTAGCTCGATTGAAAAAGCAAAGAAGGTTTTGAATAATGTAAAAATTTTCACGCTTGCTGAAAGTCTTGGCGGTGTTGAAAGCTTGATCTGTCACCCGGCTTCAATGACACACGCATCAGTTCCAAAAGCAGAAAGAGAAAAGTATGGATTTACAGATGCACTTGTTCGATTTTCTGTTGGAATAGAAGACATAGAGGATTTAATTGAAGACGTTCAAAATGCACTTAAATAAAAATTCTTCTTATTATTTTTTTCTGACGATCCAAATATCCTGCGGGATATAATTACCTTCGGGTTCTCTTGAAACGTGTTCTAAAATATCAACATCCGAAAAAAGTTTTTGCATAAATTGCTCTGGTTGATACGCAGCAAAAGTTCTGTGACCTTCCTTTACATTCCCTCTAATTACAATTTTTCCTTCTTCAAACCTCTTTTTCTCCCCTGATGTTAATTTTGATTTACAATTATCTCCATGAGTGGTAATAAATAATATCCCCTGATTCTTTAAAATCCTTTTTAATTCTTTGAACCACTCATAATGCATCTCCTCTGATAAATGTGTGAAAACTGAATTAGCATAAACAATATCGAAAAAGTTTTCTGGAAATCCCATGGGAGGTTGAAGGTTATTAGCTGAAAAATAAATATCGTGAATATTTTTCGTGCACCATTCTATTGACTCAACATTATAATCTGAGCCATAAATTTCGCAACTATTTTTTAGCAAGCGGGGTAAGTGCCTGATAATTCTTGCAGGTCCGCAGCCCCATTCAAGTATTTTTATATCCTTCAACTCAATATATTTTTCAAAATAACTGATAAGCCATTTTGCCGTATTAATGCTGTCGTTGTAATAATTTTCATAATTCATCTGAAACGATTCATAAATCATATAATCTGGAGGTAAAACAATACCCGGTTTTTTTTCTTTAAATAATTTGTTGCTGTTTTTATTTTTATATTTTTGAAAATGGAAATTCAGACGGTCACCAAGATGCATTAATCTTAGTTTTCTCAGTAGGACAGAAATTTTAGATTTGATCATTTACTTAAGCTATTAAATAGAATTATAACTTTACTGTTCTAAAGTTAGGTTGTGAATACTGTATTATCAACAGTGAATAAGATTTAAATCTTATAGTTTGTATTTTTTTACGAGTTTAATTGAATCGCCGAAAAGTTAACGATATGAACTACATTTTCCATAAATTTAAGAAAGAGTTATTATTACTTCGGATCACTAATGAAAACAATTAAAATATTTTTGATATTTCTTCTGTTACTATCATCTGAACGCTTATTTAGCCAGACCGATTCCATTGAAGTATATTTGATTGACGC
>JAOTUT010000240.1 GCA_029863735.1 Ignavibacteria bacterium | reverse complement strand
TAAGAAAGCCCACCTAATGAGGTCTCTTCATCACCGTGAACAAACAATTTCATTTGCGAATAGTTGAATACGTCCAGCGGACGAAACAGATACCTGACCGCTTCTCTTAATTCTCCTTCTGGAAGACCTTTATATATTAGGTTGAGAGACTGTTCATTGTTAAAAATTTCTTCATCTGGTCTTGTCCTGTCTCTTTCTCTAAAAACTCCCGGGGGGCTCGTATAATCTTGATTTTCTTCAAAACTAACTGTTGAAACAGAAAGAATTGTATCCTGTGCATCAATTTTCTGCCACTGGTTACCTACGAGGTTAAATTCTGTTATCCTAAAGTGAACAATTGAATCAACACCCTGAATATATAGCCTGATAGTTTCCACATTTGAAAAACTTGGACTACCAATAGTATTTGAAGTATCTTTTAACGGAATCCTGTATAAATACCAATTTGAAGATGTAAATCCTCCACCCGAAACAAAAGGATTTATGGTTGAATCTGTGGAAAGTGTCATTGAGTAGCGATAATAATTGTCTGCAAGATCTACAGAACCATTGGTATTTAAGTCCTCGGTATCAGGGAGTAATCCAGCGTCAGTACTAATAGCATTTCCCTGTGTGCCATTTATATTGAAGTAGTCAAAAATAGAGAGTGGATTACCATCAAAAAGAAAATTATCTACAGCAGGATCACTTTTAGTTGAGCTATAAAATGTTCTTTCCGCATTATCAAGGATACCGTCAATGCCGGTATCTTCTCCCTCATCAATTGCTTGATTATTATTCTTATCCTCAGTATCAAGAAGATTATTTGGAATTACGTCTTCACTTATTACTCCCAGATCAATATTTAGCACAGCGTCAGGAGGAGTCAGCGGGTCAATTTGCATCCAGAATTCTATGAACTCTATATTTTGTTCAACAAGGTTATTAGCTGTTGAAGACAAAAGTCTTTGCATTCCTCCCCAGTTTCGTGTTTTCTCTTCCAATGTTGGAAATCCGTTGTAAGTACCTGGAGTATCAGGTAAAAAGACATAATCCAGGACCGGTACTTGCTGCTCAGAACGTGCGACTTGTTTTCTTCCTCCATAAATGCTGTCAACAACTACATCAGAAGGAGATACAGTAAACCAAAAACTTTTTCCTTTATAACCCATCTGCACGGACCGCGGATCATTTCCAATGATATTCATTTCTTTAGGTACGCTTAGCTCTTTCCAACCTGTGTAATTAATGCCAATCGGTATTAATCGTTTTGCTCCTTCAAAGTCATCTACATAAGCAATGCTTTTGCCTGAATCTGCTGGTATTGAACTTTTCTTAGTGTTTGGATCAGGAAGCATATAAGCAAATTCACCATTCAATGTAAATGTGGACATCTCTTTAGTTGATATCAGATAATCCAAGCCGTTAGTAAGTAATGGTAAATCGGCAGCAGTTCTAAAATCAACACCCATAATTGTATTACTTAATGGTTCTTCACCTATTCTTACCTTATCGCTCAAAGTTTGCTGATTAAGATTCATAATGGTAAAACCAAGCTGTGTTTTATCAGAGAAATCATAAATACCTCTTGCACCAAGCAAAGTTTTAGATGCGAGCGAGAAAAGATCATTCTGCTCATATGTAATCTTTAAGTCTGCACCCGGAACCAATGCAGCATCGTTTCTTATGTTAAGCTGACCAATGTTATAATCGACTACATAATCAACACCTTCTTTCAACTCACGACCGTTTAATAATACTCGGACAGAATTTTCAACTACATTAAAACCAAGTTGATAATTGGCAGAACTTTCACCGGTATTTTTACCAGTAAGCTCCCACTTATCTTGTGATTTAACCTGTTGAGCGTAATTTTTAGTTGTGTCATAAATTGGTTGATAGGAAAAATCCTGTAGTGCTGGATTAATATTCCCGCCAAACGGTTGCAGAACAGGGAAAATTATTTCACCGGTTTCTTCAAAGATTGTAATTCCAGGAAAGTAGTCAAATTTATTATCAGGAGTTGGTTTACCTGACGCATCATATTTATCCAACCCGAAAGCCTGGAGTAGAAAAATATTTCCCTGGGTTGTTTGTAATTCATCCGTTGGATCCTGACCAACTACTTCGTATTTAACTTTAAATTCAAACCCCTCTCTCTTTACGTTCCGAGCACCTGTAGGATAAATATTTTTTAGTTTTAGGCTCCAGGCTTGTTTATACTGCGGCTGAAGATTTTTTGGTTTGACGAGTTTTAAAACGATTACTGAATCTTCCTGATTAACTGTCTGCAGAAACTGTCCATAAGTTTGCGTATTCACTCCTTCGCCCTGTTTAAATGATACTCCAATAATTTCCTGATCATTAACGGCTGTCTTCATTGTTATGAAACCGGTTGATCGTCGGATTTCATAATCAACTCCCTCGGTGAGAAGTAAAAATCGTCCTGTTTCTTGTTCCCCTGCAATAGGATTAAACTGTGAAGTGTTGCTAAGACTATCCGGGTACGCACCTCCAAAAGACTGCAGCGTTGGTAGATTTATATAACAATTTGCAAATCTGATTTTTGATTGGTCTGCTATAATTTGGTTATTGGACTTCCAAACTTCAATGTCAGTTACCTGGTAATTTGTGTTTACTAGTGGAGGGTTATTACTGTAATAATTTTCAAAAAAGTTATACTGAGCCGAAGTATCAGCGTAAATTGAATCTATAAAATAGTGGTTATCAGAATAATTGTAAGCTCTAATTGAGTAATCCTTCGAAGTTGAACCACCAGATACAGCAACTTCTTTTGTTTCACCTTTTTTCTGACTGGCAATCGTAGTTAACCTGAATGGTCCCATTTTAAACTGTGCCTTTATACCAAACAGAGCTTCAGCCCCACCTATCAAAGGTGATGTTTGCATCGAGACATTTCCTGCTTCAATTTTCTGGATTATTTCATCTTCGTAGCCGGTGTATATTATTTTCAGCTGGTTTTCATATTCAAATGTTCTTTCAGTATTCCAGTCAGCACTTATATTAAGTTTATCACCAATAGTTCCGCTAACATTTATCTGAACCTGCTGTTTGAAATCAGGTTCATTTCTCGTGTTACCCAATCGTGAAGCTGTAACACCTTCGGTTGTTTCACTTCGCCATGCTCCATGAATTTGAACGGAACCTCCAATCTTTAAACTTATTTTAGGCTCTCCGAAAATACTTAACACACCAACACTTGGTAAAGGAATTTCAAAATCAGTAAAGCTTGTTATTAATTCACTTAAAGTTACTTCACCCCCTGATAGTTCGTAAGCATAGCAAAGCTTTTCCCATTCTTCTCTTTCATTCAATGCAATCTTCATATTGATGTAATCATCAATCGGCATTCTTAACATTACTTTAGGTTCCTGTGTCCCAATCTTTTCAATTATCTCTACGAATTGTCCGGTTGAGTCAATCCTTACTATCCGGGTTTTATATGATGAAGTGGGTTCAATAAAAAATTTTGACTGTTTCTTTCTTCGAAGCTCTACATAAGATTTATCTTCCCTCTGGTATCTGAATTGCTCCAACCGTGCAGTAGAATCCATCATTCTCCAATCAACTTTTATAGAGTCCTCACTTACCTTGAGTGAGTCGGGACCTTGTGCAGTTGAATCAAATTTTTCTCCGGTTGAATCAATGCTTCCTCCAGTTGAATCGTTCAAAAATTTTATTGGGTCAAGTAAAATTTCTGATTCCTCTTCTAATTTCTTTTCTCCGGAATCAGAAGGTGGATTTTCAAAATCCATCTCAAACTCGTTCGGTGAATCAAGAGGCATCAAGTAATCCATCAGGTTTATTGATGTAAGATTAGTTTCAGGCTTATTTAATTCGAGGTTGAATTTATCTTCTTTTTCTTGATGAAGTTTTAGAAGATTCTGAGCTTGAAGTGTTTTGAAGACAACGTCAGACCACATTGCCTGATTGAGTTGAGGCTTTTGAGGAG
>JAOTUT010000239.1 GCA_029863735.1 Ignavibacteria bacterium | reverse complement strand
CTTCAGTTTTAAGGTTAGAATGTTTTTCTAATTCTTCTTCATTATCATTATGCTCAATCATATTTATTTCTTCGATCTCTAAATTATTGTTCTCCAGGCCTTCCTGATTTCCATTATCCGGAAGAGATTCAGTTTCGAATTCATTTATCTCTTCCTGAATTGACTCGATCGGAGAATCTTCTACCCGTTGGTTCCCAATTTTGTGTGATAGTTTTGTTGGTTCATGGTCAAGCCCATTAATTTCTTTTTCAATTAATTTTTTATTTTCAATATCTTCAAGCGCGACTTGTACACTAGTGTATAATGGAAATATTTTACCAATTGAATTAAGAGTCAGAAATATGCTTGACTGATCAACGGGTTCAATAATAACAAGGTTGCGGTTTTTACTTTTCAATTTCTTGTAACCGCTTACCAATACTCCAAGAAATGTTGAGTCGAGATGTTCACAGGCACTTAGGTTTACAATAATATCTTTATCTGAATCCAGAATAGACTCGGCCAGATAATCTTTAAATTCAGTAGCTTCATTAAGTGTCGCTCTGACTAAGTTGACATTAAATACAACAGCATAATTTTCTATTTTTCTTTCTATTGACTCCATATAATTCTCTCCTTCTTAAAGAAATATGATTGTTCAATATTCTTTTTTCTTAATTTCTTATTAAGATAATTCTCCATATGAAATGCAGAATTACAGAACTAATTTGACAATTATCAGGCCATTATGGGTATTTTGAATATTTGTCTTTCATCAAAAAAAGGCAAAATCTGTCGTGTGTCGGTGCAGATTTTTCCGATATTTATTAGCAAAAAGTGATCTTTTTTACATTTTTACTCAGGTGGCGGACAGATTTTTCGTCTACAAAAATAGAATTGAAATGATTATAGGATAGTGTCTATGCAGGATTTAATCAGAATTACTTGCAAAGATTGAGTAATTAATTTCCGGTCAGAAACTAATTATTATTCTTTTTATAGAGGTTCAAACAAACCATAGGATAAATGAGTTGACAGATTATTTTTCAGATTATAGATTATCTAGAAACTACCATCAACAAAGCAAGAACTACCGATATCGCCACTACAAGTTTTGTAAGGCTGATAATACCATTGTGCTGTTTAGAAGAAATGAATCCTGAGAATTCAGAAAAATCGGCTACCCCGCCTTTGTTTGGTTTTAACTGCATCATATGTTCTCTCCAAAATTAATAATCGCAATCAAGTATTTAATGAATTTTTAAAAGTTTATTCGTACCAGCTAACTATATTAAATCTTCTGGTTTTTAATAACTGTGCAACAGTCTCTAAGGCTTCCTGACTGTAAAATAAATCAAACGTACCATTAGAAATCCAAAGCTCTGCACTTAGTCCAGCTACGATCATACCACCATATAAATTTGCTGCACCATTAAGTTCAGTTCTAATTTCCGAATCCTTGTAGGCGATTATTATTCCACGATAAGTGAATAGATCGTTTATTTTAAGATTCCCGTTAACTACCATAATACCACATCCTGTTAAATCATTACTTATTTGAATATTACCATTAATAAATGTGGTTTTAGGTTCAAGAGTGGTACCCAAATTAGTATAATTAAGGAAATCAGCAGCTGAATTTATGATTATATCAGGATTGTTTGCAACATCTTCCGCGTAGGCTTCCCAGTCAATTGCATTTGGTACAGCATTAACACTTGGATTACCGCCAGTACCTTCTACTGTAGCAGAACCACCAATGTTTGAAAGAAGTGTTGGAACATCTGCCGGATTATCAACTGCTATTCCTAATAAGTCATTTCCATTATTCAATATATTTCCATTAATATCATGGTCATATCCACTAATTGTTATATTCCCATTAATTTTTGCCTTACTGACTGTTTCAGACGCAATATACATTGCTGCTGGAAGGGGGAACACAGGTAATCTATCAGTTTGTGCCTCGACAATGGTTGTATGTGTCACTTCCATAAAAGTTGCTGTTGATGTAACTCTGACCAGACTATCCGGACCTGCCATTGTTAAATCATAATCACCTCCAAAAAGAGAATTGTTTAGATAAGTATTTCCATTCATTGTTTTATCTGCTTTCAATCTTTCCAGGAAAACTTCAACGCCGGAATTAGCAATCAACCTTGCCTGCGTCTGCTCGAACATATTTACAGTTGTTGATAAATTTTCTTTTGAGTTTGAATTCAGCTTAAGAGTGAAGAAACTGATAATAACAGAAACCCCCAGTGCGATAATTAATAGACTTTTTCCCATTTTATATATTCCTCGGATTTATTGTTAATTCCCAATATGTAAATTGTGTTGAATCTGGTTGACCTGTATTATAATCTGAAACGTATTCGTAAGGTTCAACCCAGAATTCTGCTTTAACGTATTTTATACTATCTAAGAATGCAGTTGTAAGTCCGTGTGCATCCAGATATGAAAACTTTAAATCAACCAAACCTAAAGTTGGACCACCAATTGTATCTGTATGGTTAACTATTCTGTAAAGAACTTTGTCTCTCTGGTTAACGGTTCCTGTTGCTTCCGTTGAATCACCTAGATAATATTCTACAAAATCTGTAACTCCGTGTCCAGATGTTCCAGGAGCTTCAAGATCGGCATAAAATTGAATACGAGTTGGTTGAGCGGTAACAATGGCAGTCGAATCATACTTGTATCCTATTTTACGTAAATCATAATTAATTACTTCAGCCAGTGTTTTAACATTTTGCTGTAATCTAAGTTCATTGTCAGAGTAGTAATTTGCGGTACTTGAGTAAAGATTGAGTTTAAAGATGAGCAGAAATATAATTCCTGCTATAAGAGATGAACCCATAAGATCTAATAAAATATTCATATTACAATCCTTACTTTGAATGTAGAGTAAAAATGAAGGATAATCTGACCGGATGACTTATATATGGACTTGTCACCTTAACCGAAATTCTCTTAAAATATGTTTGTGATGAGCTTGTAACATCCGGATCAGAAGCAGAGACATAATCAACCGTGCTCATAACAGAATAATTTTCAACGTGAGGAAGTGACACAGCTTTTTGATATCCATGATAATCATCAATATCATCGAAAGTATTTACATTTGATTCACCAGGATCAACAGGTCCGAATAAGGAGTAAGGAGAAAGCTGGTCAGCTGGAATAGCTTTCCATTCGACAGTTTCTTCATCAAAAGCTTTCTGCTTAATTTCTTCAATGAGATCGTCTGCCAGGGAAAAAGCAGTGAGATAAACTTTGTTCTCTATCTCAGTTGTCCTGTTCTCTAGTAAAGTTGTGTTAAATCTTAAAGAAATAAGAGCCAACAAGGCTATTGCTCCGATGCTCAAGAATTGATTGTTTCCCATAAGTTTTTCTTCCTATCTCGATAATTTTTATTAATCGTATACATTAACTGCAATCAGTATGCTGAAATTAAAAATTGGATTTTTTGAAAGAAATGAGGATTTTCTTGTGAGGGAAATAAAAATGGCGACACTGTTGTCGCCATTAATTACGTTTGACCGGAGAGAGTTGAAAGTAATTTTTTAATAGATTATTTCTACTCCCACCAAGTTAAAATTGTAAATCGTTTAGTAACAAGCAATGACTTAATAAGATCTAACGCTTCTATACTATATAAGGAACTGAAATTACCACTAGACACATCAATATCAATCGCATTACCAGCAGCTACAAGGCCACCCAAAATTTGTACGTTACCTACAAGTTTTATAGATACGGTAGTATTCTTGAACGCAACTACTATCCCCTTATAATCAAAACCACCATTAACTGATAAATTTCCATTCACAACTAAAATACCGCATCCTGATGCAGCTTGAGCATTACTGAGTGTGATGTCACCATTTAAAAATGTTACTTTAGGTTGTGCTACAGTCCCCCAAGTGTTTGTTCCTTTGATTTTACTTTGATCATCGATGAGAATATCAGGATTATCAGCAAGAAGT
>JAOTUT010000360.1 GCA_029863735.1 Ignavibacteria bacterium | reverse complement strand
AGGGTGTATTGTCTGAGATTGTTTTCCATATATTCAATAAAACTTTTATATAGACTCATCTTGGCTTTTGTGTTTTAATGCGGTATCTTTAAATACTTATCATAAATCTAAATTCAAATTAAAAAAAATGGAGGTACTCAAATGAGTATGATGAAAGAGTTTAAAGAATTTGCTATGCGCGGTAATGTAATGGACATGGCAATTGGTATAATCATAGGTGGTGCATTCGGAAAAATTATTTCTTCGTTCGTTACTGATGTAATGATGCCACCAATAGGAATGTTACTCGGTGGAGTTGATTTTTCCACACTAGCAATTACTTTAAAAGAAGGTGCTGAAGGAGTCGAACCTGTTCTAATAAAATATGGTGTTTTTATAAACACAACTATTGACTTTATAATTATTGCTTTCGCGATATTTATGGTCATAAAAGCAATGAACTCTATGAAGAAAAAGGAAGAAGAGAAACCTGCTGCTCCACCTGCACCTTCAAAGGAAGAAGTTCTGCTTTCAGAAATCCGTGATGAACTAAGGAAAAAATAGTTAAAATTTTTATCTTTGAGCCACGGAATTACCGTGGCTTTTTATTTTTAAACTCATTGGTGTTATGAAACTATATCAAATAATAATCTTCGCTTTATTAGTGCTTCTGATTTCCTGCGGAAGAAAAGAATATACTGAGAAAGGTATTCTTGAAATTAAAAAGGAAATTGATTCACTTCTTTACAATCCTGAAGGTGAAGAACATTTTAACTGGGGTTCCGAAGAAGCTTACTCAAACTTCAGAGCATATTTTCATAATTCTAAATTAATTTTTATTAATGAAGATTATCGTTACAGACAACCCGGCGAAGCTTTCAACAGGTACTATTACAAAGATGGGAAACTGATCTACTTCGTTGGCAGGGAACTAACTTATATGCCAGATAAAAAGTTTAATAACCTTGAGATCATGGTTGATCCTGATGGAAATGTTATAAGTTATGATAAAGTGGTCAACGGACAGAGAATGAATTTAGAGGGGACTGAGTCTGAAAAAATAATACAACATGCAAGAGAGCTGCAAAATATTGTTTTTGAAAGATCGACTATAAGTCGTAAATAAAATAGTGAAGTAGAATTATTTATCTGCCAGCCAGATAATACCTTACTCCAAAAGTATAATTCATTGCACTTAAAGACCCGGGTCTGTAAACTGCATCACTTTCAGCGTAATTGTATTGAACTTCAAGAAAGGTTGAAAAGTTGCTGTCATCCCATCGTTTCTCACCAATTAAACCTCCGAATGCGCCCCAGATATTTTCATTATCAACACTCGAAATGACTGTACCGGTGCGAAGTCTTGCTTCCTGGTTGACAACCATAAATGTTAAGCCGCCGTTTACTCCAAGAACAAATTCATCAGTAACGAGAAAGTTATAGAGCAATCCTCCATTAAGAATTAATTGTGTGAATGAGGAATTAACTTCAACAAATTCTTCTGAAAACTGAACAGAATAATTTAAGTAAGAAGTATTATAAAATGACTGAAAGTTTGATTGAGATGTATATGAAGTTCTTGCATAGAGAAAAAGATTTTTTACAAAGGGAACAGGAATACCAAAACTTCCGCCAACAACAAATGATAAGGGACTTTGCCCATCATTTCCTGATAAATTAATTTTCGCTGCACCAGCCATTCCTCCTAAAAATGCAGAATTATTATTTCTGTTTAATTGGGCATTTATTGTGGCTGTAATACTAAAAATTAGTAATAATGGAAGTAATATTTTTTTCATGTTTCACCTTTGCTTTTGGCAAACGTAATAAATAAGTGAGTTTAAGTCAAATTATTTTTAAATCACAATTATGCAGAATTATAATATTCAAAAAATCTTTGATTGCAACTCAGATATATATTTACCGGGATGAAATCTTGAGAATAAAACGCTCAAGCTTATCTGAAATCTCATTGGTCGGCATTTCAACACCTGTCCATAACTCAAAAGATTTAGCAGCCTGTGATATCAACATCTTTAATCCTCCAACAACTTTCGCCCCTTGTGCGTCTGCAGTTTTTAGAAATTTTGTTTTGGTTGGATTGTAAACAATATCAAACACAATCTGATCATCGTTAAACGATTCATCAATATCTGTGATAGTATCTTCAACATCAGGAAACATTCCCATTGTAGTAGCATTAACAATCAAACTGGAATTGCTTAAAGTTTCAACATTATCAGGTGGAAATAATTCAAATGTATGAAGTGAGTCAAATCTCATCTTTAATGAAAAATCATTTGCAAGTGTATCGGCTTTCTGTTGAGTCCTGTTTATTATGTTAATTTCTTCAGGCTTGAAATGACGAAGCAAAGTATAGATAACAGCTCGTGCACTACCACCGGCACCGATAACGGTCATTTTAGTCCCTGAGATTTTATCTTTGTATGGAAGCAAAGTCTCAAGAATTCCATAAGCATCGGTGTTGTAACCCATCAGCTTGCCATGATCATTTACAATAGTATTAACCGCACCGATTATAGAAGCTTCTTCAGAGAGTTCATCCAGAAACTTAATAATTTTTTCCTTGTGCGGAAGAGTTACGTTCAATCCTTTTAATCCAAGTGACAGGACTGCTTTAACAGCATTTTTTAGATTCTCGGCAGGAACATCAAATGGTAAGTAGACATAGTCAAGATTCATCAATTCAAGTGCATAATTCTGTATGAAAGGAGAATAGGAATGTTTAATCGGATGTCCGATCAGACC
>JAOTUT010000238.1 GCA_029863735.1 Ignavibacteria bacterium | reverse complement strand
CTCCCTACAGATTTAAGTGCGGTACCCGGTACTAAGTTTTCTATTAATGCAGATCATTCGAAAAGTATATTCAGATTTTTCGGCTCCATTGATCCAGAAAGAAAAAGAAATCTTAACATAGGAACTGCTTCGGTTGGCATTCAGAATCTTTATATGAAAGAATTCATATTCGATTTGAATGGAGGAGGAGATTTTACTTATCTGGATGATGAAACTTTTAATGAAACTCTTCTTTACGCAAATGCATTTGGAAGATTAAAGCTTAGAAGTCTGAGTATAAATGTGAAAGCAGCTTATCAACATCAAAATTTAACATCGGACTCTCTTTCAGATTCAAAAACAAATGGATACTTTATAAGACCAACAGCCTCTCTTGAAATTTTAAATAAAATTATAATAGAAGGAGGTTTTACGTTCTCATCTGCAAGTGCTCAGTATTTAAATGGACTTTATGCTTCGGTTAGTTCTGAGGTCGCTAAAAATTTCGTTCTTTATGGTGAATATTCACCGATAGGTGAAAATGTTATTGCAGGAAAATTCCTGCGAAATAATTTCTACTATGATCAGCAAAATTTAGATAGGGTATTCCTGAAGAAAAAAAATAAATTCAAAGCACTTGTTAAGTATGAATATGATAAATATTATCAAATAGATGGAGGCGTGGAATATTTTAACACTAATAATCTTCCTTATTATAATAATCCAGACACATCGGGGTTCTTTGGAGTATTAACATCGGATGCAGTTAGCTGGAATATATTTGTTAACTTACTTTACTATCTTGGACCGTATGGATATTTTTATGGGACATTAAATTATTTTAACGTGGAAAATTCGGAATCCAAAATAATTCCCTACAATCCAAGTTATCAGGCAACTTTGATATATGGCTATAATTTTTTACCGAATTGGAATGGTGAAGTCAAATTTGACTATGTGTCGGACAGATATGCCGACCTGGAGAATGACGAAGGCAGAAAATTACCCAGCCTTTTTAACCTTGGTTTAAAAATATCTTACTCAATGCAAAAGAATTTTGGTTTATTTTTTGAATTAGACAATATATTTAATGTGAAAAGAGATACCTGGGAAGGATATCAGGAAAAACCGTTTGAAGCTTTGATTGGTATAAATTATTTCTTTGATTAATTTTCTTGTGTTTTATCAACGATCATATTTGATCAGTTGAATTAAAATTTTTAAATACAAATAATTAAGGATTTTTTAGTATAAAGATGATTAGTAAAGATGAATTAGTAATAAATGTTGCTCAGAGCTGTGGGGTTTCAGTTGAGATCTCAGCTTTCTTTTTTGAAGTTTTTGTTAACAGATTAAGCAACAAGCTTAAACCGGGAGACTTACTCCATTTTCATAACTTAGGGTTTTTCCACAAAAGAAATTGTAGAATTCAAATTGAAAAAACTTCCGACTCGCCCACACCAAAATCATACCTGATCCAACTTGTGCTTTTCTCTCCGGGCTTAAAAATCAGAAACGATTTAAATGATGTACATTTTCTTAAAATTCCCAATCTTAAAACTCTTTGGGTAGACGATAAGGATTTTCAAAAGAGTTTGGATGCCGGAGATTTTTCCCCTTACACTGACAGAAATCAACTTATAAAATCTTTCGCAACTAAAGCTGAAGTTATCATTTCTGCTTTACGTAAAGATTATGAAAGCGATTTAGTTGAAGAACTAATTATTCCTTTGACATTCGATTTAAATTTTTTAATAAAAAGTGGTCAAAAAAGTTCATCTTCAAATCGAAGTTCAAATTCGAAACTAAAATCTGAACAAAAGCCTTCAACCACTGAGCAACCAGATAAACCCGAAGTTGATCAGGATAAAAGCAAACCAGAAAATGTAAAAAGTAATAAGGGAGAAAAGGAAACCATAGAAGACGGATTACCTTGGAATTACGGGACAAAATTTTTAGAAAAAGATAAAGTAGGAAGAAAACCAAAAGAAGTTAGTGATAACGATATCAAACCTGAATTTAATGAACGGAAAATTAATACCAAACTAGAAACAGATCTTCGAAAGGAACAAGCAACCCGGTTAAAAGATTTTGAACCAGTTTCTTCACATCGTTCAGAGTTGAAAAAAGATATTGGTCCAAAGAAAAGTGGTGAGACTGTAAAGTTCAGTGTTAGTCAGACCGGTACTGATGATTCTGAAAAATCAAGCTACATGGATAAGTTCACCGAAGTCAAATCAAAGACAGAACCATATCGTCAACGGGGGGATAATAGAAAAATAAAAGTTGGGCGATATGATAAATATTCAAAAGAAAAAGCGTTTACTGCCAGAAGAAATTTTTTGCCCATAGTAGCGGTAGTTTCATTTATTATTATTGCCGTGATTGTTGTCTATATCTACTTTATCAAAGGAGATAAAAATACCGGAGCGAAGGAAAATATTGTGTTTAACATAGAACCTTCTAAAAATGTAAATGTAATAGAAAGAGATTATGAATTTGCAGTCTCATATCCCTATCCTAAAATGGAAGACAGGATTGAAATATCGGGCTTTAATCCAGATTTACTATTAGCTGATGAAATAATACCTGAAATAAAAAAAGAACCAGAATCTGAAATAAAGCCAGAACCCAAAACTGTAAAAATCACTGAGCCCAGTGAAAAACCAGTAGTTGAAGTAAAAACTGAACCACCTGTTGAAGAAAAACCAGAAACGATTAGTGAACCAAAGGTAGAGAAGGTCAGTAGAATATTTTTATATAGAAATTTCTACGTAGTGCATGTTGGAAGCTATAAATCAGAAGAAACTGCAAACCGTGAAGCCGATAAATTCTATGATTTAGGATACAATGCTTTTATAGAAGTTATTGAAACCCGAGGACGCGGGCGTGAGTATAAACTTATCGTTGGTGATTTTACTTCCGAAGAGTTTGCGAAACAATTTCAAGAGAAATATATTAAATAATAAAAAATATTTGGAGAGCTATGAATTTATTTGAAATATTCCTTAAAGGTGGTGTAGTAATGTGGCTTATTTTATTTTGCTCCGTTATTGCACTCGCTGTCGCTATTGACAGGTTTTTTATTCTCAGGAAAGCAAAAATAAATTTACCTGCTTTCCTTGTCAGGATAAGAGGGTTTATAAAGAATAAAGATATGAGTGGTGCAGCTTCATTTTGCCTGAGAGAAAAATCACCAATTGGAAATATGGTCAGGAAGGGCTTGAAAAAATTTGGAATGGGCCACGCGCGAGTGAAAGAAGCAATTGAAAACGCTGGCAGGCAGGAGGTTAGCAAACTCGAAAAAGGACTTTCTATTCTGGCTACTGTTGCCGGTGTAGCTCCATTGTTAGGATTCCTTGGAACAGTTACAGGAATGATTCAGGCATTTATGAGAATCGAAGATCTTGCCGGTGCTGCCAATCCAAGCGATCTTGCTGGCGGTATTTGGGAAGCTCTTATAACAACTGCATTCGGTTTGATAGTTGGGATTCCATCATATGCTTTCTATAACTATTTCCTAAGTGCGATAAAAAAGTTTGTCTCCGATATGGAAACAGTTGCTAACGATGTGGTTGACACGATGCAGGATTCTACAAAAGAAGCAATAGACTTTGATGATGAAATTGAAGTTGAAATGTAAGGTGAAATTATGAAATTCAGTACTTCAAATGAGCCATTGACGATTTTTTCATATTCATCATTGACGGATATTGTTTTGTTGTTGGTCATATTTTTTCTTTTAACATCTCAATTTGTGATTCAAACAGGTGTAAAAGTTAAATTACCGGGCTCAAAAACAAATGAGCTGTCTGAGCCAACCAAAATGATTGTTACAATTACGTCTGCCGGTGTAGTTTATGCAGGATCAGATCAAACAACATTAGATATGCTTCCGGGCAAGCTTACAGAATTGCGCGGAACGGGTGAGGAAGGTAGTCTTGTCATAAGGGCTGACAAGACAGTTCAGATTGATTTAGTAATCAAAGTAATTGATGCT
>JAOTUT010000482.1 GCA_029863735.1 Ignavibacteria bacterium | reverse complement strand
GGTCTGATGAATTTAATTCAAGTAACTCCATTCGAAGAAGTTCTTAGTGTAGAAAATGTATATATTCTGATGATGGTTGAAAATGTAGAAAAAAATAATCTTGAACTAAATTTCTATAACAGGTAATGAAAATAAAATATATCATACCATTGTTCATTTTTATTCCTGTAGTTTTAATCCAGCTGACCTTAGTTCCGTTTATTTCAATTCAGGGAGTTATACCGGATCTATTACTGATTGCAGTTGTCTACTTTTCAATTTTATACGGGCAGACATTCGGAACAATTACTGGTGCATCGTATGGATTAATGTACGATCTCATCTCAGGAAATTTAGTTGGTAGTAATATGCTCTCAAAAACTGTAGCTGCTTTTATCGCAGGTTACTTTTCAGGTGAGACCAAACGTGATAAATATCTTTATACTTACTCATTTACAATCGTTGTCTTTATCAGTGCACTCATCGATACCATGATTTTTTCTTTTTTTTCTGTAATTGATTTCAACACAAATTTTCTTCAAGCCCTGTTTAACCATGCATTAATGCCTTCCATTTATACTTCACTCGTTAGTATTTTATTAGTTGTTGTACCATATAAAAGGGCGTTCGATTGAAGACTGAAAAATTTGGATCATTAAAGCGTAGAACGATAATCTATACAGTAATTATGTCAACAATGATAATACTTACTAGCAGGTTATTCCAGATGCAAATTCTTAATCGAATTGAGTACGATAAAAAGTCGACCGATAACAGTATCAAGAGTCTTGAACTTCAGCCGCTTCGTGGTATTTTTTATGATAGAAATTATAAAGTTTTAGTCAGCAATAATCCAGCATACACACTAAGAATTACACCAGCGTATTACGATACAAGTCTGAATAAAACTATGGAATCAGTGTTAGGTACTGAAACGGGATATGTAAAAAATATATTACTGAAAAATAGAATTTACTCTAAATTCCTTCCGATAAAAGTTAGGAGAGGTGTTGACTTTAAAGTAATAGCCTGGTTTGAAGAAAACTCAGAGCATCTGCTGGGAGTTGATTACATTATCGAAATGCAAAGGGTTTATCCCGCAGGTGTTATTGCCTCTCATACTTTCGGCTATACAAAAGAAATTTCCCCTGGCCAGCTTGCAAAAGATAAGGAAATGTATAAACCCGGGGACTATGTTGGCCATAGTGGTATTGAAAAAACTTATGAAAAATTAATTAGCGGTACAAAAGGTTTCAGCTATGTTTTAGTGGATTCCAAACAAAGAAGAATTGGCCAATACCTTGATGGCCGTGAAGATGTATTTCCGAAAAAAGGAAATGATCTCGTCTTGAGTATTGAAGCTTCAGCACAAAAAGTTGCTGAAGAACAACTTAAAGGTAAAAGAGGAGCTCTCGTAGCAGTTGAACCTTCCACCGGCGAAATTATTGCGATGGTCAGTGCCCCTGATTATGACTTAAATCGTTTTTCCTATTTTACACCAAAAAGTTTTTTGGACAGCATTTACATCGATCCATTTACTCCTTTATTTAACCGAGCTACAATGTCCGTTCATTCTCCCGGCTCTACATTCAAAATGCTTTCTGCAATTGCCGCACTTGACATGAAAATTATAAACACATCTTATACCGTCACATGCAACGGTGGATTTACTTACGGCAGGTTCTTTAAATGTCATGGCAGTCATGGTACTGTAAATGTTGTAACGGCAATTGAAAAATCCTGTAATACATTTTTTTATAAACTTATATACAAGATTGGCATCGATAAATGGAAAGAATATGCAACTCGTTTTGGTTTTGATAATGTTACAGGTGTCGACCTAACAGAAGAAGTTTCCGGATTAATTCCAGATGAGAATTATTATATAAAAAGGTACGGTGACAAATGGCCAAGAAGTATTATGGCAAGTCTTGGTATCGGACAAGGAGAGGTAAGCGTTACTCCTCTTCAGCTTGCACAGTATGTTAGCCTGATAGCAAATAATGGAAAGACTAAGACACCACATGTAGTCAGAGGTTATATTGACGAAAAAACAGAAAAACTTATTCCTCTTGAGTTTAAAGAAATAAATACTGGTGTTAGTCAATCTGCACTGGATATAGTAAAAGAAGCCATGTTTCTGGTAGTTAATGGTCACGGAACAGCAACGCACATTAAACTACCTGATATAGAAA
>JAOTUT010000237.1 GCA_029863735.1 Ignavibacteria bacterium | reverse complement strand
CGGGAAGGCTGCAGCCTTTTCAGCAATCATTGCGACCTTAAATGCATTGTTCTCAGGTGAAAACGAAAGCTTATTCCTTCCATATTTAGCAGTACTATCCGTCTTTTCGATGTTGTTTGGAAGTATCGTTGCTATTGCACAGAGCGATATTAAGAGAATGCTAGCTTATTCATCAATTTCACATGCAGGATATATTCTTATTGGTTTAGCTGCAGGTACACCGATGGGTGTTGCTGGTGTAGTTTTCTATTTGACTGCATATACTTTTATGAATCTGGCAGCCTTCGGAATAATTTCACTGGTTGAAGGAGAGAATGATACAAACCTTTCGATAGATTCTTATGCTGGATTGGGTTCAAGAAAACCTGTGCTTGCTGCTTTGTTAGCGATTATAATGTTTTCTCTTGCCGGAATTCCTCCATTGGCAGGGTTCTTTGCAAAGTATTATGTCTTCATTGCAGCTATTGAATCTAACTTAACCTGGTTAGCAATACTTGGAATTATTTCAAGTGTAATCAGTGTTTATTTTTATTTAAGAATTGTAGTAATTATGTATTTCAAAGAAGGTGATCAGGAAATTATTCCGTCCAAAAGCTTTAGCGGAATGTTGGGAGTGATTATTTCCGTTTTACTCGTGATCCTCATAGGAATTTTACCTGGTTCACTTTTAGATTTGATAAATTCATATCTTTAACTTGTAAACGTTCGTTTCTCTTTTAATAATAAATTTTTAATCTATATAATATGATTCCTCTCTATTCAACAAAACAGATCAGAGAAGTTGATGAATATGCCATCAATAAATTGGGAATGCCAGGTATAATGTTAATGGAGAATGCGTCCCGTGAAATATTTCAAATAATTAATGAGAGGATTCAACATTTAATATTACCTAAAATTGGATTTGTGTGTGGAAAAGGAAATAATGGTGGTGATGGTTTTGCCACAGCCAGACATTTTTCTAATGCCGGTTATGAAGTTGTGGTGGTTCATTTAGGAAACGAAAAAGAAATGTCAGAGGATTGCAGGTTAAATTTTGTGACACTGAAAAAACTAACTTCCTTTAATAAAAAAATTACCTTAAAAAAGTACACTTCTATTTCCTCGCTAAATTCTCTTAAGGGATGCAAAGTTATTTGTGACGCTTTACTTGGAAGCGGAGCTAAAGGTTCATTACGCGAACCTTATCTCTCAATAATAAAACAAATAAATAAGTTAAAATCTTTTAAAGTTGCTATTGACATTCCAACCGGACTAAATTCCGATACCGGTTATTCAGAAAATTCTTTCAATGCTGATTTGACTGTAACTCTTGGCGAATTAAAAAAGGGATTATTTTTTGGTGATGGTTACATTTATGCAAACGAAGTTGAAAAAGGTGGAATAGGAATTCCGGATTTTCTTTACGATAAATTTACTCCAACTGAATTCCTGATTGAACCGGAAGATGCCCTGCTTGCACTACCAGTTAAAGCTAAGAATATTCATAAATACTCTGCTGGAAAAGTTTTAACGATTGCTGGTTCAGGTTCATTACCAGGAGCAGCGGTATTGACATCAACATCTGCCTTAAAAATAGGTGCTGGCGCCTCAATTCTGTGTTTTCCGAAATCTATTCGTGAGTTAGCTCATAAAAAATTAAATGAGGTTATTGTTAAAACTTATGAAGATTATGGAAAAGAATACCTAACTGAACAAAATATTGAAGAGTTAAGTGAAAAGATAAAATGGTCAGATGTAGTTGCTATCGGTCCCGGTCTTGGCAGAGAAAAGGAAACGCAAAACGCGGTAATTTCCTTTATCAATAAATTCAATTCGAAGCTAAAAGTTATTGATGCAGATGGAATATTTGCTTTGGGGCATGGACGATATAAAAAATTAAATCTAAGAAATTCCGTACTTACTCCTCATCATGCTGAATTCGCAGCCTTGATAGGAGTTTCAAACTCAGATTTAAAGAAAGATATTTTGAAGTACGGAAAAGACTTTGTTAGAATAACGGGTGCTTATTTAGTTTTAAAAGGAGCTCCCACAATAATTTTTACTCCTGAAGGAGATTCTTTGATTAACACAACCGGCAATCCTGCTTTAGCCAAATTTGGCACGGGCGATGTGCTCACTGGATTTATTTCCGGACTGCTCGCCCAGCAGAAAAATTTTGAGGATGCCATCGTTACTGTAGTTTACCTTCATAGTTTGGCTGCCGATATTCTAGCACAGAAAAGAACAAAGCTTGATATACTGGCAACCGATATCCAAAATTATATTCCTCAAACTATTAAATTTTTGACGAGTTCTCTTGTTTAAATATCTTGAAAAAAGAAAAGTTTGGCTGGTTTATATTCCGCTAGCAATTTACTGGCTAATACTTTTTACTGCAACGAGCCTTCCACTGCAAAGGTTACCAAGTGTTGGATTTAATGATAAAATAAATCATTTCCTTGCATATTTTATACTTGCTGTATTAGTGAATTTAACTTTAATCTACCAAAGGAAATCACGGCTACTTTTTAATAAAGCTCCTCTTGTTACGATTATTATTGGCCTGCTTTACGGTGCTTTTGATGAACTTCATCAGATACTGGTTCCCGGTCGGTTTGCTGAAACTCTTGATTGGATGGCTGATGGTTTGGGTACTATTACTGGCGTTTTGTTTGTTTATTTTCTCATTAACAGACTTAAATATCATCTGGAATTTAAATAAGTTGGAAAAAATTAGGTGCCGTGGGAACTTTCTTAAAAAATAAATGTAAAAGGAGCAGAAACTAAGTTGACAAAACTGTTATCATTTAGTAATTTTTCATCAGTTAAATGCTTTTAATAGGAGAGCTGAAATGAAACTAAAAAATCCAATCGCTGATCTAAGACTTAAATACAAAAAAACTTTTGAGATAAGTCTTATAATAGCTCTTGTTTTAATGATCGTAGCCTTCAAATTCTTTCCTGATGTAGCATCAGGAGGAGAACAGCTTGAAGATACGCAGGAACTTTTTACCGTTGAAGATATTCAACAGACTAAACAAGAGAACAGACCACCTCCTCCGCCTAAACCACCTATTCCGATTGAAGCACCAAGTGATGATGTATTGGAAGATATAGAAATTGGTGATACTGAAATCGATTTTGAAGAAGAGTTGGAAGCTCCGCCTCCACCAAAAGAAGAGAAAAAAGTAGAAGAGGAACCAACTTATTTCGTTGCAGTTGAAGAAATGCCTGAACCAATTGGTGGTATTAAGGCCATTCAGGAAAAAATTGTTTATCCTGAAATTGCAAAGCGAGCCGGTGTAGAAGGTAAAGTTTATATCCTTGCATTCGTTGATGAATTAGGTAATGTCACTAAAGCAAACGTTCTTAAGGGTATTGGAGCTGGTTGTGATGAAGCAGCACTTAATGCAGTGTTGAAAACAAAATTTAAACCCGGCAAGCAAAGAGGCAAGCCTGTAAATGTACAGGTATCCATTCCGGTTATATTTAAACTTAATTAAACTTTAAGGCGTCCTCTGGACGCCTTTTTAATTTCCTGCCATCCTTCTACAATTATTTAATTCGAATTTTCTCCTTTTCCGATAACCTGTATCGTAGTTTGATTTTGCAAATCATCTGATTAGCTTTAAGGTAAATTTACCTGAAAATAATCCATTTATAATTAGAAAGAAACGTTCATACCCTGAGTTGGTTTAGAAGCTCAGATTATAATTTGCAATGTCTAAAAAAAATCAAACGAAAGGTTTTATTATTGTTACAACATTACTGGTTCTCCAGCTGGCCTTTCTTTATGTTGTAAAATATCTGAACCAACAGCTTACGTTTTCAAACTTTTCTTTGTTAAAAATCGGAAATATCATCAACTTACTATTGTACACCGGAATCATTACCGGAATTTATTTTATTAATAAAAAAGAAAAATCATTAATAAACAACAAAATAACGTCTTCATTTTTAATAATTTCATGGCTATTGCTGATAATTTCTTTCATTAGCACAAGAATTAAGATTCTATCTGCAAGTGTCT
>JAOTUT010000236.1 GCA_029863735.1 Ignavibacteria bacterium | reverse complement strand
AACGTCGTAATATTCTACGTGTTTCTTCCGAGATGGATTTTCCTAATACTAAAAAATTTGTTGGTATTTGTGATTCATCGAGACATTCTTCTACATATTGGATTGCAAATTTCTCTTCTTCGGGAAGTGTTTGGAGAATAAAATCTTTGTTTGTGCCAAAGTTCGGTAAACTAAAACAATACAGGAAGAAACGTAATGGTCGCTCGGCAACATAACGGTCGAGCGCGTGAACAATCGTACGCATACATTCAACGCGTCCCCCATTGACCATAATACACTCCTTACGGCCTGTATCTTTTCCAAAATCGTAACTCAGCGGTTCGATCTGGCCCTTGCTCAACCAATCGGCAATTAAAGTTACCCATTTGCCAGGAAAATTGGGATTATAACCGCCACGGGCCATATAGGGCGAATTGCTTTGAATTACGTCATGCAGAAACAGTTGAATATCTTCGGAAATCAGATCGAAATCTTCGATTTCCTCCTGAGAACGTTTGATTCCAAAAATTAAATCATAATATAAATTGCTCAGGCGCAGATCCGCTGCCGGATTACCAATATGAAAATGAATCTGCTCATCGGCACTGATACCAGCTGAAGCAGTGGTTTCACTGATTTCTGAAACCTTGGCCGGACGGAGCGGACGTAATTTGGGGATTGTATTTTGATTGGGAATCACGATATGTGGTTCTTATGGATGGCCTATTTCTCAGAATCCGCTTTTTTTGATTTTCCTTTTTCTGGTATCGTTAGGCTCTGAAGTAACATCTGTACCAGGTTTGAGAGTTGCGGTCCATTTTTATTCTCGCTAGCAGCCAGATTGACTACTGTTCTGGCATTGCGCAAATTTTGGCTGGCTTCAGCCAGACGTGCAACCTGGGGTGTTAGCAACATTAACTCCGGATTATTCTTCAGCAATTCAATTTCTTTGCGGTCAAATTCGAGTTGCATTTTCCTTCGTTCCAACTCTTCTTTAACACGCAAATTTGCGATCTGTGCATCTTCAGATTCCTCTTTCTTTTTTAGCTGAAGTCGTTTCATTTCAAGTTCATGTTCTGCTTTTGAAATCTTTTCATCTGCCTCGATACGGGCTTTCTCAGTAGCAATTCGTGCCTCCTGATTAGCCTTTTCAGTTGCTTCTATAATACGTGCCGTTTCATGTTGTTGCATTGCCTGAGTAATCTTTTCATCGATTGGATCTACCGCCTGAACTGTAATGGAGAGAACATCGAGACCAAGTGCAGGGACAGATGAACCAATTTTCTTATTCAAATAATCCGCGATGCCATCGGAATTTAGTTCCTCTATTTCATATTTTTCACAATATTCTCCTACTGTTGACTGCATGATGACGTCAAATTCTTTGATCGATCTTTTGACCCCATCATTATTCCAGCCGCCAACACGAATCAAAGCATCAAGATGATCAGGAGATGGCGCGACAGTGGCAACAAGTTGAACATGTAATCGAATTTTACCTCTCGCCTCCGTTTCAAATTCAAGGTTTGTTGTCTGAACTGTGCCAGGAATCGCCAGACTGTAATGTCGTGGGTAATAGCGAAATGTTCTGCGTTTAATGAGACCTGCGGCATCATAAAGCACAATTTGATCAGGCTTCCTCAGTCGGTATTCATAAATAATTAGAACGATCACAACGAGTATAATAGCTAATAGGAAATACATCGATTCCTCCTATATCGAATAGCCGTGTTTATTAGTCGGCCACCTAATTTTTTTTCAATTAATCAGCCTTGGTCTTTGGCTGAGTCGCAGGCTTATGTGGACGGGTTGGTACTCGTATCGGAATCCGGTACCTCTATCCTCATCTGGAATATAGCCTGTTTATCGCCTGCGATTCAAGCTAAAATAAACTTTGTGCCAGATAAGAAAAAGCCTGAGATTTACCATAATTGTGAGGGATATATCCCTTCAGCAATCATTTGATTGATCTTCTTGATCACCCGTTGTTTATCTTCCGGGTAGGTTACTCCAAACCAGGTTGAATCAGTTTTAATGATTTTAACATGTGCTCGTTTTTGACGGACTATATTATTGACGACACCGGGTAAAATATACTCTGCTTTCAAATCATCGATCTGCGTATTCAAAAAATAATTAAAATCAACCTCGAGAAAATGAAAAAATGAGGGTGTAAAGCCCATCATATTCATGGATACCAGTGTATCTTTGGGAAGTGGTTTGAGATCTCCATCCTCTTCGTAAACGATTGCGTTTTCACGGCGTTCAATTTTTGGACGTTCAATCAATTCGACCAGATTCCCAATTTTATCAATTTCACAAACACCGCGTGATACAGCACCATGCTCAGACAAGGTCTGTTCAACAGGATAACCGAGGACACAGTAGTTTTTTTCATCCTTGATACGGCGTGAGGATAAATAGAGGTGCAGAATTTCCATAGCACCCCGGCCATAAAAATCATCCGCATTGATAACCGCAAACGGCTCATTAATTGTATCTTTTGCACTGAGCACGGCGTGTGCCGTACCCCATGGTTTAATTCTTTCTTTAGGAACCGTGAATCCGGCTGGAATATTATCAAGTTCCTGAAAAGCATATCGTACTTCAATATTCTTGTCAATTTTATCGATAAAGCGTTGACGAAATTCTACCTCAAAATCACTCCGGATAATAAAAACAATTTTTTCAAAACCAGCATCTATCGCATCATATATGGAATACTCCATCAGAGTTTCCTGATTTGGACCAAAACCATCCAGTTGTTTCAATCCACCATAGCGGCTGCCCATACCGGCGGCCAATAATAATAATGATGTTTTATCCATCGTTTTCCTTTGCGTTCGATTTGACGGAGATAGATTGGAAGTAAAAATGGACAGAACTAGCGCTTACGCAGGAAATAATCAGGTGCGTCAATAATGGCCTGTTTTATATCTGTCCGTACCTTTGACCAATAGCGGTCCCGCAGATTAAAACAGATCTGTTCCCATTCCTCATCACTCAATGCACGCTTATATAATTCTTCAATTTCTTCTTTATCATATATATCAAGTAATTCAAACGGTGGCGCCATTATAACCTCAATATTGGATTATCCAGTTTGATAGAATCTATCACTGCAAAGCACAGTGATGCAAGCATGATTTAAATATAAATTGAGACAGAAAGATAGATCTCAAACTAATATTTACGATATATAACTATGTTTATAGTTGCATATCTATAATCATAGTTTTATATTTGAACATGAAACGATTAACCGATAGCGAAGAACGAATTATGCAGATCCTCTGGAAACTCAAAAAGGGATTTGTCAATGATGTCATCTCAGAATATGCGGATCCTAAACCTGCGTATACCACTGTTTCTTCAATCATTCGTATCCTGGAAAAAAAAGGATTTGTTGCCCATAAGGCTTACGGGCCAACGCATCAATATTATCCCTTGATTGACAAGGATGAATACACGCAGCGATATCTGAGCACGATTGTCAAAGATTATTTTGACAATTCCTATTCTAAATTAGTCTCATTTTTTGCTCAGAACAAAAAGTTGCGCAGACAAGAGCTCGAAGAAATATTAAAAATGATTGGTGACCTTGATGATTGAGCTCTTAGTCTATTTATTAAAATCATCGATTATTATAGTCGTACTATATGGATTTTATCAACTGGTACTGGCCAGGGATCACTGCCACCGACGTAATCGCTTCTTTTTGATAAGCAGTTATTTTATCGCACTGATTCTCCCGTCAATCACGTTTAATTTGATGAACATTTCAGCGGATCTTTATAATTATTCTGTATCTGTCACGGATATTGACAAAGTATTTAATGCCGAACAGCATTCACAATCTGTCTCGGTTGTTTTATCCAACAGCGATGTAATCGCACTACTGTATCTATCAGGTTGCCTGATTCTTTTCGGACTTTTTATCTATCGTTTGTTACGCCTGTTCGTCATCATTCGCGCAGCGCCTATAAAAAAATGTGTAAAAATCACCTTTGTTTATTTGGAACACATTCCAAGCCCGT
>JAOTUT010000235.1 GCA_029863735.1 Ignavibacteria bacterium | reverse complement strand
CTGGGAGTTTCTGGTTCTTACTGGAGAGGGGACGAAAAGAATAAACAACTCCAGAGGATTTACGGAGTATCTTTTCCTAAGAAAAAAATGCTTGATGATTACCTTCAAAAACTCGAAGAAGCGAAAAAACGTGATCACAGAAAACTAGGAAAGGAACTTGAGATATTTTTAATATCAAATAAAGTTGGCAGCGGATTACCAATCTGGTTACCTAAAGGAACAATTTTAAGAGAAACTCTTGAAAATTATTTGAGAGAAGAGCAAAGAAAAAGAGGATATCAACCAGTAATTACTCCTCACATTGGTAATATCAATCTTTACAAGACTAGTGGCCATTACCCTTACTACAGTGATAGCCAGTTTCCACCTTTAATACTTGAAGAAGGAAAAGATGAATATTTATTGAAACCAATGAATTGTCCGCACCATTTTCAAATCTATTCTTCACAACCAAGAAGTTATAAAGATTTACCAATCAGGTATACTGAGTTTGGCACTGTTTATCGCTATGAGCAATCAGGTGAGTTGACCGGACTTACCCGGGTTAGATGCTTCGCTGTTGATGATTCACATATCTTTGTCAGGCAGGATCAGTTGCTGGATGAAGTTTGTAATGTAATTGAGTTGATTCAACAAGTGTTCAATACAATGGGATTCAAGGATTTTGTTACCCAGCTTTCTTTTAGAGATGATAATGCAGAAAAATATGGTGGCGATATTAAGTTATGGGAGAAAGCACAGATTGAATTAAAAGAAGCAGCAGATAGGATGAAATTAAATTACGTAGTTGAAGAAGGTGAAGCCGCTTTCTATGGTCCAAAAATTGACTTCATTGTTAAAGATGTACTCGGAAGAAAATGGCAATTAGGGACAGTACAAATAGATTATGTCATGCCCGAAAGGTTTGACCTTGAATATACAGGAAGTGATGGACAAAAGCACAGACCAGTTGTAATTCATAGAGCACCTTTTGGATCAATGGAAAGATTTATTGGAATATTGATTGAGCATTTTGGAGGAGAGTTCCCATTATGGCTCGCACCAACCCAAGTAGTTGTAATTCCAATTTCTCAAAACTTCCAAAAATATTCTGAAGATATCTTTAACAAGCTTAAGATGGAAAATATAAGGACTGAACTCGATGAGAGAAACGAAAAGGTTGGATATAAAATTCGGGATTGGGAATTAAAGAAAGTTCCTTATATGTTGATTCTTGGTGAAAAAGAAGAAAATGCAGGTAATATTTCAGTCCGGCAGCATAAAAAAGGCGATCTTGGGACGTTTACATTATCTGATTTTATTGATAAACTTACAACTGAAATTAAAAACAAAGATTATAAAACAATTTAAAGAGGTTATACATCGCGCAAGTAGATAATATTCGAATAAATGAGGAGATCCAGGCTCCCAAAGTTAGAGTAATTGATTTAGAGGGAAAACAACTTGGAGTATTTTTAATAAAAGATGCCAGAAAATTAGCGAGTGAAAGAGGGAGAGATCTTGTTGAAATAGCTCCACAGGCCAAACCTCCGGTTTGCAAAATAATTGATTATGGAAAATTCAGATACGAACTGCAAAAAAAGGAAAAACTTCAAAAGAAAAATCAGCAGGTTTCAGTATTAAAGGAAATAAGATTTCATCCAAATACCGATGTTCACGATTTTGACTTTAAAACGAGACACGCTATTAATTTTCTTGAAGAAGGAAATAAAGTAAAAGCCACAGTAGTATTTAAAGGAAGAGAAATGGCTTATGCCGAGCTAGGTGAAAATCTGCTTAAAAGATTTTTAGAAAGAGTTCAGGATGTTGCTAAAGTTGAGGTGGAACCAAAGATGGAAGGCAGAAATATGAGTTTGATAGTGGTTCCAGCATCAAAAAAAGGAAAGAAAAAACAACAATAAAAACAGGATTTTATTATGCCAAAGATGAAAAGTAACCGGGGTGCTTCAAAAACATTTAAGAAAACAGCCTCAGGAAAATTTAAAAGACATAAAGCTTATAAGAGTCATATACTGACTTCAAAATCAACTAAAACAAAAAGACAGCTTCGGAAAGCTACATTGGTTTCCAAAGCCGACCAGAAAAAAGTAAGTTTAATGGTTCAATAACGATAAAGGATAAGTAAAATGCCAAAAGCAAAGAATAATGTTGCTTCAAGAAAACGAAGAAGAAAAATACTTAAACAATCAAAAGGTTACTGGGGAGCACGCGGTAACGTTTATACAGTCGCTAAAAATGCTGTTGAAAAAGGTCTTGTTCATGCTTACAGGGACCGAAAAGTTAAAAAAAGAATTTACAGATCTCTTTGGATTACCAGAATTAATGCTGCTGTCAGAGCAAACGGAATGAGTTATTCCAAATTCATTAATGCTCTTGAAACTAAAGGAGTAGTAATCAATCGTAAAGTACTAGCAAACCTGGCGGTTGATAATCCGGGTGCTTTCGCTGAACTGGTTAAGTTTGCTTCTAATTAATCAAAACCCTCTCTTAAATAAATTTTTATTTTTGCAGAGGGTATTTCTTTAAATTTTTTGAAATTCCTTTATGCAACCGACGGAACTTGAGCAACTAAGAAAAGAATTTGAACAAGCGATTAATGAGTCGAGGTCATTAAGTGAACTTGAACAGCTGCGAATTAAATACCTGAGCCGTAACGGAATAATCACAAAACTCTTCGATCAGTTAAAAAACATATCCCCCGAAGAAAAGCCTTTATATGGAAAACTTCTTAATACTTTAAGAAGTGAGACGACTAAATTATTCATTAATAAAAAAGAAATTCTTGAATCAGGTAAAACATCGGATACTTCAGAATTAGACCTAACTCTTCCTGGAAAAACCATTAAAGTAGGTACCAAGCATATCCTTTCTCAAACGCTTTTCGAAATAAAATCAATCTTTAAAGGCTTGGGATTTTCTGTTTATGATGGTCCGGAACTTGAGTCTGATTACTATAATTTTGAAGCATTGAATTTCCCTCCTGATCATCCTGCAAGAGATATGCAGGATACTTTTTTTGTTGGGGAAAAATTTGTACTTCGTACTCACACCACTCCGGTACAGATAAGAATTATGGAAAAAGAACAACCGCCAATCAGGGCAATAATGCCAGGACGTGTTTACAGGAATGAAGCAATAAGTTCTCGTAGTTACTGTATGTTCCACCAGGTGGATGGAATTTATGTTGATACGGATGTTTCATTCGCCGAACTTAAAGGAACTCTGGTTTCTTTTGCGAAGCAATTTTACGGTGAGGGACTTAAATACAGATTCAGACCAAGCTTTTTTCCATTTACAGAACCAAGTGCGGAAATGGATATTACTTGTTATATCTGTATGGGAAAAGGTTGCAGAGTTTGCAAACATTCCGGTTGGCTTGAAATACTGGGCTGTGGAATGGTTGATCCTAATGTGTTTACATATGTTAATTATGATTCTGAAAAATATACTGGTTACGCATTTGGAATGGGTATAGAAAGAATTGCAATGCTTAAGTACGGTATTAATGATATAAGAATATTTTTTGAAAACGATTTAAGATTCCTTAAACAATTTTAGCTGAAAGAATTCATTGAAGATTTCTCTAAATTGGATTAAAGACTACGTTAACTTGGATGGTATAACAACTGAAGAGATTGTGAACAAATTAACTATGTCGGGACTTGAAGTAGAGAACTATGTTGATGAAACTAGAAAATATTCAGGGGTTGTTGTTGGATTGGTTAAAGAAGTTGAAAAGCATCCTGATGCTGACAAACTTACTGTATGTAAAGTTTATGATGGCAAATCTGATTTAAAAGTAATTTGTGGTGCACCAAATGTTAATAAAGGTCAAAACGTGGTTTTCGCACAGATCGGTTCGGTTATTCCTAAAGGTGAGATGGAGATTAAAAAAGTAAAGATTCGGGGAGTTGAATCTAACGGGATGATCTGCGCAGAAGATGAACTGGAATTAAGTGATGATCATTCAGGCATTATGGTTTTGGATGATCAGTTTTCTGCTGGCACTCCAATAAGCGAAGCTCTCAAT
>JAOTUT010000234.1 GCA_029863735.1 Ignavibacteria bacterium | reverse complement strand
GATTCCAATGTTATTTAACGTACCCGGTTGAAATCTTTCACCGGTATCCTTTGTGGTAAGATCAAAGTCCAGCAGATTCCAGGCATCCCTCACAGCAAGCCAGCCAATTGGGGCAGATTTCATTTTATCCTGCAATTCTTTCCTCACGTAAATAAAAGCCAATCCCTGCAATCCCAAAAGCCATTTCTGAGTACCGCTAGCAAGAAAATCAATATTGAATTTTTCAACATCCAGCCCGACAGCACCCAAACCCTGTATTGCATCTACCGAAAAGATAATTCCCTTTTTATTACAAGTTTTTCCAATTTTTTCAAGATCAATCCTGTAACCGGACAAAAACTGCACGAAGCTAACTGAAATTAATTTAGTTCGCGGCTTAATGGCATTAACTACTTCTTCAGCAGTTACGATTCCATTTGTTGAATTTATGAAATCAATCTCTACTCCTTTTTCTTTCAGTTGAAGAAAGGGATAAACATTTGCAGGGAATTCAACATCATTTAGAATAATTCTATCACCAGATTTCCAATCAATTCCCTGTGACAGCCAGATAATTCCGTTTGTCGTATTGTCAAGAAAAGCGATTCTATCTTCTTTGCAATTGATCATTTCACCAATCATCGTTCTTGTTTCTTCAACAACATCTTTGAATGCATAATAATCATCAATCTTTTCCTCACTTCTTTCCTTCAGAAAAGATTCTATTCTTTCTTTTACTTTTGTACTTATCGGCGCAGTTGATGCGTGGTTGAAATAAATAATTCCATTCTTCAGATAAGGAAAGTAACTCCGGGCTTTATCAACCAATTCAGGATTCACAGGCAAATTGCTTTCTTTGATATTAGCAACAATAATAATTAGATTTTGATGCAAGATTTTACAATCATATATCGTAAAAATCCAACCAATTTCAAACAATGATGGGCAAAAAAATGGCATATCCTAAAGCTCCAAAACACAAAGAACTTTCCCCTGAAGACTTAAGATGGAAATGTGACCCGGAAATTCTGGAATTCGACTCATCCGAAGACTTAAAGCCGATTGAAGGTATTCTTGGTCAGGAAAGAGCATTAAAAGCATTGAAGCTCGGGGTTGAGATGAGAGGTCCGGGATACAACATTTTTATCTGCGGAATGTCTGGTTCGGGCAAAGCAACAACTGTAAAGCAAATGCTTGAAACTATTGGAGGAGATTGTCCCCCGCTTTTTGATTATGCATATGTAAATAATTTCAAAGATCCGGATAGACCAATGCTTTTGATCTTTCCAAAGGGCAAAGCAAAGGTCTTCAGGAAAAATCTTACGCATGCTATACAAATATTAAAAAGAAAAATTCCGCAGGAACTGGAAAGTGAGGATTATCTGGAAAGAAAGAAAAAAATTGTTTCAGATTATACTCAACGAGAGCAGGATTTGATGCAAGAGTTCGATGCAAAGATGAAAAAAGACGGATTCTCTCTCGGTCAGGTTAAGATGGGAGAAATTGCGCGTCCCGACATAATGCCAATCATTAAAGAAAAACCCGTTCCTGTATTTCAGCTAAACGAACAGGTGGAGCAAGGAAACATAACTCAGGAAGAAGCACAGGAGTTGGTGAAAAAATATAATGATCATCAGCAGGAACTTCAGATTTTATTTAAGAAAGGATTGAAGACCAGCGAAGAGTTCCAGGAAAAACTTCAGGCGCTTGAAAGAGGAAGTATCGTAAATGTTGTTAAAGGAATAATCGATAATCTCCAGGAAAAATATAACGAACCGAAAGTGGTTGACTACCTTGAGCAGGTTGAAAAAAACATCCTGGAAAATATAAAGGCTTTCAAGGGTACCAAGCCCTTAGGAGAAACTACTGAAGAAGGATTTATCATAGATTATTTCAAAGAATACAATGTAAACATCATACTGGATAATTCAGACACCGATGAGTGCCCCGTAATTATTGAAACCTCTCCGACTTTCTCAAATCTATTTGGAGCAATTGAAAAAATCAACGACGGCAGAGGAAGTTTTTTCAGTGACTTCACAAATATTAAATCTGGTTCTCTCTTAAGAGCAAACGGTGGTTACATTGTTTTGAATGTTATGCACCTGTTTGAAGAGCCGGGAGTCTGGAAGACTTTAAAGCGAGTTCTGACTTACAATAAAATTGAGTTCCAGGATTCACCGACTGTTTTTCAGATGTCAACCTCAACTTTGAAACCAGAACCAATTAATATTGAGCTTAAAGTAATATTGATTGGAAGCCAGAATGTTTATGCATTACTTTCTGCGTACGAGTACGACTTCAAAAAGATGTTTAAAGTGAAAGCCGACTTTGATTACGAAATAAAAAGATCTGACAAAGTGCTCACAGAATATGCGCGTGTTATAACAAAATTAATAAAAGAAGAAAAGCTAAAAGAGTTTGATAGATCTGCAATCGCCTACATTATGGAATTGTCAGCTGTGTTTGCCGGACAGAAGACTAAATTAACAACCCGCTTTTCAAAAATTGCTGACTTAGCCCGTGAATCAAATTTCTGGGCAATCGATGATGGCTTTGATGTGGTAAGTGCAGAACACGTTAAGAAAGCGTACACAAATGCAATTAATCGACATGGTATGCTGGAATCTAAAATTTCCGAGATGTATGAAGACGGCACTTTTCTAATGGATACAACAGGAGAACGGATTGGCCAGATAAACGGGCTTGCAGTTTATGAGGCGGATTTTTATTCGTTCGGAAGACCAACAAGAATAACAGCAACTGTTTCCCTCGGCAGTGGAAATATTATAAATGTTGAGCGTGAAGCCGGGATGAGCGGCAGACATTATAACAAAGGTGTTCTAATTATCTCCGGGTACTTTAAAGAAACATTTGGGCAAGATATTCCGCTAGCCTTCAATGTAAACCTGGTATTCGAGCAATCTTATGGAACTGTTGATGGAGATAGCGCTTCCTGCGCAGAAATTTATGCTTTACTCTCTACTCTTTCGGGATTGCCGATTAAACAAGGAATTGCAGTAACTGGTTCATTAAATCAAAAAGGTGATGTTCAGCCAATTGGTGGAGTGAATGAAAAGATTAAAGGTTTTTTTGAAGTTTGCACTCATGATGGCTTAACCGGAAAACAAGGAGTAATCATTCCTATTCAAAACGTAAAAGAATTAATGTTAAGTGAAGAAGTAATTGAAGCAGTAAACAACAAACAATTTCATATTTACCCGATTTCACGAATAGAAGAAGGAATAGAAATTTTAACAGGTGTGAAGGCTGGAAAGAAAACTCCAAAAGGTTATGAAAAAAATTCGGTTTTCGATCTGGTTGAAAAAAAGTTGAAGGAAATGTATAAAAAATCCCGTGCAATAAAAGATGAAATTTCTGGACCGGCCCGCAAAAAGAGGAGAAAGTAAATAGTTTGATCAGCAATTCACAAAAGACAAAAATACTGGCCACACTTGGTCCGCAAACATCAAGCGTTGAAAACATCAAAAAATTAATTTTAGCTGGTGTAAATGCAGTACGACTGAATATGTCGCACGGCAGTTACGATTTTTATTCATCACTTTTTGAAAACATTCATACGGCAAGGGCTGAATTAAATTCTTCTCTTGCAATCCTTGCTGATCTTCAGGGACCCAAAATCAGGATAGGAGAATTATGTGAACCACAGATTGAAATTTTATCCGGCAATAAAATAGAAATTACTATCGAAGATGTTACAGGAAACGATAAAATTATTTCAACGTCATATAAAAGTTTGCAGGCTGATGCTGAAGTTGGAGATTTGATTTTGATTAACGACGGTTTGATCAGATTAAAAATTATTAAGAAGAAAGAAAATTCAATTGTATGTGAAATTGAAAACGGTGGAATTCTTTCCCCACGGAAAGGTATGAATCTCCCGGGAATGAAATTATCAACTCCATGTCTGACAGAAAAAGATTTTGAGGATCTTAACTTTCTACTGGATAAGCCAGTTGACTACTTTGCACTTTCTTTTATTCGGAGAGCAAAGGATATTCATCAATTAAAAGAATGGCTGGACAAAGAAGGAAAAACAACA
>JAOTUT010000233.1 GCA_029863735.1 Ignavibacteria bacterium | reverse complement strand
GAAGAACAGATTTCCATGTTAGCTCATGCCGTAAAAAGTATTTCTGAATCTGTTTGCATCACTGATATGAATGACAAGATTATTTTCGTCAATAGTTCTTTTTGTAATTCGTTTAACTATGCTTACGAAGAGATTTTAGGTCAATCAATATCCATACTTCGATCCGATAAAAATCCTGAAAATGTTTTAAGCCAGATTCTGCCTTCAACTTTAAGAGGAGGATGGAACGGTGAGTTAAGGAGCAGAAGAAAAGATGGTACGGAGTTTTTAACTTTCATATCAACATCAGTCATCCGTAATGATGGTGGCAATCCGATTGCTTTAATTACTGTAGCTTCAGATATAACAGACAGGAAAAAGTCTGAAAACGAATTACGCCAATCAAGACAAATGCTTCAGCTTATACTTGACAACATACCTCAAAGAATTTTTTGGAAGGATTGTAATTCTATTTACCTGGGATGCAATAAAAATTTTGCATATGATGCCGGTCATATGAGCCCAAATGATATTGTTGGTACTAATGATTACGATATGCCATGGAAATCAGCAGAAGCAGATTATTATAGGTTAATTGATTCGGAAGTGATGAAAAATAAAAAACCAATCTATCATATTATAGAACCTCAAACACATTTGGATGGAAAAATTGCGTGGCTGGAAACCAACAAAATACCTCTACATGATGTGCAAGGGGAAGTTGTTGGAATTTTGGGTTCTTATGAAGACATCACTGAGCGTAAAAATGCTGAAGAAGCATTAAAAGAGAGCGAAGAAAGATTTCGCTCCTTAATTGACAATATGATTGAAGCAGCATTAATAATCGATTGGAATGGTGAGATTATATTTGCAAACAATAGTGCTGCGCGACTTGCTGGTTTAAATAATCCTGAACAAGCTATTAGGAAAAAAGTTTTTGACTTCTTGCATTCCGATGATAAGAAGCGAGTATTAAAAGCAATCGTCAGTGCTAACAACTCACCTGAACCATTTGTTGATGAGTACAAGATAAAAACTACCAAAGGCGAAGATCGATGGGTAGAAAGTTTAGGAACCAGAATAAATTTTGCAAACAAAAAGAGTATCCTTGTTACATTAAGAGATATTACAGAACGAAAGTATGCAGAGATTGAGTTGAGAGAAGCAAAAGAAAAAGCCGAGGAAATGAATATGATCAAATCCAATTTCCTTGCTAATATGAGTCACGAGCTTCGAACTCCTTTGGTTGGAATCCTTGGATTTGCTGAGCTTCTAAAAGAAAAGTTAAAAGAAAAATCAACCACTGAAATGGCAGACAGAATTCTTACAAGTGCCAACAGATTAATGGATACACTGAATTTAGTGCTTGATCTTTCCAGAATAGAAGCAAAGAAAATTGACATTAATTTAAAGCCAAACCAAATTCCAGAACTGGTCGAATCACAAATTCAATTGTTTGAAGCGGTTGCCGAAAGAAAAAATCTGTTCCTGGAAACGAATATTGCTGATCATAATTTATTTGCAAATGTTGATGAGCAGATTTTCAGACAGATAATAAATAATATGGTTAACAACGCCTTGAAGTATACATATACAGGGGGCGTTGTTGTTTCAGTTGACTCAATAACTGAAGACTTGCATCCTTTTATCAGGATTAATGTAAAAGATTCAGGAATAGGAATACCGGAAGAGAGCCTGGGATTGATTTTTCAGGAATTCAGACAGGTGAGTGAAGGTTTCAGTCGTCATTTTGAAGGAACTGGATTAGGTCTAACGATCACGAAAAATTTTGTTGAAATGATGAATGGACAAATCAAAGTTAAAAGTACCGTTGGTTCGGGTTCTACTTTTACAGTGATGCTTCCATTGCTTGAAGTCTTTGATCAAGTAGAATTAAAACAGGTGACTCCGGCTGATAGCGGAAACTATATTAAAAAAATTATAATACCTGGCAGTAAGCCTAATCTTCTGGTAGTTGATAATGATGAATCTAGCAGGGATATAATAAAGTTATTCTTAAAGGACTTATGTGAAATGGAATTTACCGACAGTGGGGAAAAAGCTTTTAGGTTAGTTAATGATAAAAAGTTCGATATCATACTTATGGATATTAATCTTGGTAAAGGAATGAGTGGAGTTGAGGTAACAAAAGAAATCAAAAAAATCGAAAGCTACAAGAATGTCCCAATTGTCGCTATAACCGGTTTCGCTATGCGTGGAGACAGGGAAGAATTCATACAGGCAGGGTGTACACATTATCTGTCTAAGCCATTTTCAAGAACAAAATTAGTTAAACTATTAAGTGAAATTTTCTCATATTAGGAAACTTGATTATCTAATGTAAACAGTTTTAATATTGACAAATTCTTTTATTCCAAATGATGAAAGCTCCCTGCCGTAACCAGATTCTTTAATACCCCCGAATGGTAATCTTGGATCAGATTTTACAAAAGCATTTACAAAACAGCAGCCAACTAGTAATTTTTCTTTAGCAATTTTTTCCCCCCTCAGAACATCACGAGTGAATACAGCAGCACCTAATCCAAATATAGAATCATTAGCTATTTGAATTGCCTCTGCCTCATCTTTTGCCTTAATTAAAGCTGCAACAGGTCCAAATAATTCTTCATCAAAAGCAGGCATTCCTCTTTTCACATTTGAAAGAACAGTCGGCGGATACCATGCTCCATCTGTAACAGGAATTTTTCCACCAAGCAGAAGTTTAGCACCAAGTTCAATACTTTTTTCAACCTGTGCATGCAGCTCATCTCTTAAAGAAACATTTGCCTGTGGACCGAGATGATTAGATTCATCAAAAGAATCACCCATTATTTTTGATTTCATTTTTGCAACAAAAAGTTTTTCAAATGAATCATAAACTTTTTCAACAACAATAAACCTTTTTGCTGCAATGCAGCTTTGTCCTCCATTAATAAGTCTTGCAGTCACGCAAGTTTCAGCAGCCATTTCCAAATCAGCATCTTCGAGAATAACATAAGGATCACTGCCACCCAATTCCATAACGGTTTTTTTTAATACTGACCCTGCTGTTTTTGCAACAGCTTTGCCAGCAGGAACGCTTCCTGTTAAAGTTACTGCTTTAATTTTTTCATTTTTAATCACTTCTTCCATTTGTGAGGAAGGAACTAATATTGTTCTGAAAAGATTTTCAGGAAAACCAGCTTTTCTAAATACCTCTTCAATTGCAAGTGCGCACCCTGAAACATTTGAAGCGTGCTTTAAAATTCCTGCATTACCTGCCATTAATCCTGGGGCAGCAAATCTGAACACCTGCCAAAAAGGAAAATTCCAGGGCATAACTGCAAGCACTATTCCTAATGGTCGAAATGTTACAAAACTTTTTGAAGCATCGGTTTCAATTATTTCATCTGCCAAAAATTTTTCTGCATTTTCCGCATAATACTCACAGACCCAGGCGCACTTTTCTACTTCGGCTCTAGATTGAGAAATTGGTTTTCCCATTTCGAGAGTCATCAGTTTTGAATACTCTTCTTTATTACTTCGCAAAACATCAGCAGCATTTATCATTAATTTTGATCTGTGGTCAAACGAGGTGTCTTTCCACTCTTCAAAAGCACGATTTGTTAAATCTAAAATCTTATTCACTGCGGAAGGCTGCATTTGCGGATACGTTTTTATTGTTTGCAGATTGGCTGGATTGACTGATTGAAGCATACTAATCCCTCAACTAATTAATTAATCTTCATTTCATTTTTTTGATGACCACCAATGTCATATCATCAGAATATTTTCCATTCTTTGAAAATTTTATTACATCTTCTAAAATTCCAAGGACTATTTCTTTTGCAGTCATCTCAGATAAGGATTTAAGTTTAGATAAAAGTTTCTCATCCCCATAAGGCTCAAAGTCCCCATTTGCACTTTCAGTAATACCATCGGAATATAAAAGAAGTACATCCCCTTTTGCAAAATTAATACTGTCAACATAGTATTTTGCTTCGGGTGCCGGACCCAGGACAGGACCTGTTGGCTGCAGGAATTCTACTTTGTTTGATTTTGATTTTAATAAAATCGGAGGATTGTGTCCGGCATTAGAATATAGAAATAA
>JAOTUT010000232.1 GCA_029863735.1 Ignavibacteria bacterium | reverse complement strand
TAAAGTTCTAAGTGTGGATTGATCAAGATCGGATCCGAATTTAGCAAACGATTCAAGTTCTCGGTATTGTGCTAAATCAAGCTTTAACGTACCAGCAACTTTTTTCATTGCTTTAATCTGTGCATTACCACCAACACGTGATACTGAGATACCAACGTTAATAGCGGGACGAACACCTGAGTTGAACAAGCTTGACTCAAGATAAATTTGTCCATCAGTGATTGAAATTACGTTTGTTGGAATGTAAGCGGAAACGTCTCCTTGCTGTGTTTCAATAATAGGTAAAGCAGTTAAGCTTCCGCCACCAAGATCATCATTCAGCTTTGAAGCTCTTTCAAGTAATCTTGAATGAAGATAAAATACATCACCCGGATAAGCTTCTCTTCCAGGAGGTCTTCTAAGCAACAAAGAAAGTTCACGGTAGGCCGCAGCTTGTTTTGATAAGTCATCATAAACAACTAGAGAATGCATTCCATTATCGCGGAAATATTCACCAAGTGTTGCGCCTGAATATGGAGCAATATACTGAAGTGGAGCCGGTTCCCATGCGGAAGCTACAACAACTGTTGTGTAATCCATTGCGCCATGTTCCTGCAGCTTTGCAACAACCTGTGCAACTGTTGAACTCTTCTGACCTATTGCAACGTAAACACAGTAAACTGGCTTTACACCAAGCGATTTAGCTTCTTCTGTATGTGTATGTTTTTGGTTAATGATTGCATCGATTGCAACAGCTGTTTTACCAGTTTGTCTGTCACCGATGATCAACTCTCTTTGTCCCCTTCCGATCGGAATCATTGCATCAACTGCAGCAATACCTGTCTGTAAAGGTTCTTTTACTGGCTGTCTCTGAATTACACCGAGTGCTTTTCTTTCAATTGGTAGAAACTTGTCAGTGTTAATCGCTCCTTTACCGTCAATTGGTTTTCCAAGAGGATTAACCACACGACCAAGTAATTCTTTACCAACTGGAATTGAAGCAACTCTTTTTGTTCTTTTTACAGTGTCACCTTCTTTAACAAGTGAACTTTCACCAAAAAGCACACAGCCAACGCTGTCCTCATCAAGATTAAGAACCATTCCAATTACATCGTTAGGGAACTCAACAAGTTCAGTTGCCATCACTTTGCTCAAACCATAAACCCGTGCAATACCATCCCCAATTTGCAAAACGGTTCCAACATCATAGATATCTACTTCACTTTCAAACCCGGAAAGTTGCTTTCTTAATATCGCTGATATTTCATCAGGTCTAACTTCAGCCATAATTTATTTCCTTTTAAACTTCATTATTTAATTGAGTGATATATCACCCGTTAAAAATTGTTTCTTCAATAATTCCAATTGATGTTTGATAGAAGCATCATAAAGTGTATCGTCAACCTTTGCAATAAATCCACCAACAAGTTTTAGATCAGTCTTAAAATTTAAGCGAACTTTTTTATCAAGAATTTTCTCCAGCTTGCTCTGCAAAACATTTTTTTGTTCGTTAGAAAATTCGGTGGAGGTTGTAACAAAAACATTTGCAATACCCAGATGTTCGTCACGTAGCTCCAAAAATCTCTTTCCGATAGAATTAAGCAGGCTTTCTCGTTTTTTTGATATTACAAATTCAATAAAATCCATCGACTCTTTAGATATTTTTTCATTGAAGATCTCTTTCATAATGCTAAGCTTGGTTTCAAGTCTCACAACCGGACTATCAAGCATTAACTGCAACTGTCTGTTTTGATCAAGTGTTTCAACTAAAAGCTTGATATCAGAAGTAACCACATCAAGATTATTTTTCTCGATAGCAGTTTCCAAAAGAGAAGTGGCGTATCTATGTAAAATTCTAAAATCAGCCATCACTAATTCTTTGTCACATCATTCAAATATTTATCAACAAGCTGTTTACTCTTCTGAGCATCAAGAGATTCCCTGATAATTTTCTCAGCAGCATTAACTGCAATATCTGCTATTTGTCCTTTCAATTCTTCAAAGGCCGCATCTTTGTTTCTCTGAATTTCTGATGAAGCATTATCAACTATTTTCTTAGCTTGTTCTTTACTTTCTCTCATTAATTGTTCTTTAAGAGATTCAGCATAAGTCCGACTCTGTTCAATTATTTTTCTTGATTCTTCTTCAGCTTTTGCCAGGTTTGCCTGATTTTCTTCAAGTATTTGTTTGGCTTCATCCCTAGCTTTTTCAGCTTGTGCTAAAGACTCCTTGATATCATTTTCACGTTTATCTAGAGCAGCTAAAATAGGCTTCCAGGCAACTTTTTTCAAAATCAAAAGAAGAACAATAAAAGTTATAACCGTCCAGATCATGAGACCTGGATTGACATCGAGAAGCCCGCCGTTGCCTCCTTCAGAAGCAATGACTGCTAATGTAATTTGAGTTAGCATTTATTATCTCAAATAATTATTAAATTATGCTTTAAGAGCAAGAAGGATGCAGATAACTAATCCGAAGAATGACATTCCTTCGATAAGTGCAGCAGCAATTATCATCGATGTTCTGATTGCGCCTGCAGCTTCGGGCTGTCTTCCGCTTGCATCCATTGCAGAACTTGCAAGTTTACCAATTCCAAGTCCTCCGCCGATTACAACTAACCCGGCGCCAATACCTGCTGCTAACCATGCTAAATCCATTTAAGTACTCCTTTTTAATATTTGTTGATAAATTAATGTCCCTGATGAACTGCCATTCCTATAAACAAGGAAGTGAGCATTGTAAAAATATAAGCCTGAATTAACGAAACTAAAATTTCTAAAAGATAAATAAAGACTGCAAAAGCGATTGAAACGGGTGCTATGAATATTGTTCCCATAAAAAATATTAATCCGATCAGTGCAAGAATTACAGTATGGCCAGCGATCATATTTGCAAAAAGTCGTATCGCCAGAGCAAAAGGTTTTGTAAACAATCCAAGAATTTCAACAGGTATCATTAGCGGAAGCAGCCACATTGGAATACCGTGCGGAACCAAACCCTTGAAGTATCCAAAAAATCCGTTCTGCCTTATTCCTCCTAATTGGATCATTAAAAATGATATTATTGCAAGAGTTGCAGTAACAGCGATGTTGCTAGTAAATGTGGCTGAGTATGGAATAAGACCAAGGAAATTTCCGAATAGGATAAAGAAAAATATAGTTAGCAGAAATGGTAGAAAAGTCCTGTAAGCTTTTCCCAGTGTTGGTTCTGCAATTTCATCCCGGACAAAGATGATTATAACTTCAAAGAAATTAGCAAGTTTTCTGGGAATGAGAGAAGTTTTATAATTCTTTGCAACAAAGTAAAAAGTCAGTAAAACAAGTAATGCTGCTAGCCACATAAACATAACATGCTTTGTCGGAGTTATATCGATTCCAAAAACAGAAGGAAGCTGAGGAAATTGAACATATCCAAGGAAAGGCAGTTCTATCTCCTTACCATCTAAAATATGATGCATAATCCAATCACTCTCAGATCCGCTTGAACTTTTCACGGTATCCACAACTGCTTTAAGAGTATCGATGTTATTGCTTGCCGCCAAACTTGCTTTTTCTCCCAAAATTCAAATAAAAAATCTCAATTAATAAGTAAAAAACGTAAAAAAAGAGGATTGAAAATATAAACCCATAAGCGTTTATTTCCAAAAAAATGAGGGTCATTAATACTATCGATAGCCCTAAAATAAGCCTTAAAAAAAGGCCTCCCCATAAAGCAAGTAAAAATGCTTTGTCTGATTTATTTACACTGAATTTTATTAAAAAATAGCCTAGAGCAAAATTCAACATCGAGAGGATCGCTCCGAGTAAAATAGATTTGAGCATTAAACCAGAAAGTGCGGAAATTAAATAAAGTATTGTGACACCAAACAGAACGATGAAGGAAACTATTAAACTAAATATTAACAGATGTTTCTCATTTTTTATCATTTCCGGCTTTCAGAGCAGATTTAATGAAGGTGTACATACCTGCAGTTATGCCAAGAAAGGCAAAGACTATAGTTAATATAGGTTTAGTTTCAAATTGGCCATCCAACCAAATCCCAATAAAAACCATTAGAGTTACAGTAACTGCTAACTGAAGACCTAATCCGA
>JAOTUT010000231.1 GCA_029863735.1 Ignavibacteria bacterium | reverse complement strand
TTTGTTGATAGAGTCTTCACCAAGAGATGGACCAACTGTTCTTTCTTCGATGATATCAACAGGAGCTGGAAGAGCGCCGGCTTTAAGCACTATCTCAAGAAGATTAGCTTCGTTTAGATCTCCCATTCCCTCTATTTGAGATCGTCCACCCGGTATTTTACCTTTTACAACTGGTGCGGAGAAAATAGCACCATCAAGCATTATGGCAATTCTTTTATTGATGTTGGCACCTGTAATTCTTGCCCACTCAGTTGCACCTTCAGAATTCATTGTCATAGTTACCATTGGAGATGAAGTATTGGGATCAATATTAGCACTAGCATCAGTAATTACTCCACCAGTGAGCTCGGCTTCTTTATTTACCATATACATTACATAAAATTCACCACCCGAGCCATCTTGCTGTGGTTTAGCATGAAATTTAAACTCAACATTATTCGGAATTACTTTCTGAACATCAGGTCTGTTAAGTAAAAGCTCTAATTTATTTCTGTCTTCAGCTTTGACGTATGCATCTGCATTTCTACCCTGCGGATCTAAAATTGCAATCGAGAAGAAAGGATGCTCTTTCCTAAATTCTTCCTCAGATAGTTCGCCTTGTTCGGATGAAGTATCGGTTGATGCAATGGAAGTATCGGATGGTGCGTTCTGAGTATCCTCTTTTACTGAATCAACTTTTGTTGAGTCCAGCATTTTACCTGCCAAAACATCATCAATTTTTTGCATAATTGGAAATGTGAAATCTGGTTCGCGGACTATTCTAAATTCTAAAAGAGCAGTACCCTGCAGTAGTTTTTTAGCTTCTTCTTCGCGAGCAACACCGGGTAACTCAACAATTATTCTTCTGCTGCCTTGTCTCTGGATTGAAGGTTCACTTACTCCATATTGGTCAACTCGATTACGAATAATTTCCTGAGCTCGGCTTACTGCATCTTCTGCACTTTCATTAAGACTGGATATTATCTGACCATCATCATCACGGATAGTTCCAAAATATCTGCTTAATCTTATCCCTTTTTCACTTAATTTTCTTGCAACAATATCAACAACTGATTCATCAGTTCTTTCTGATTCCTGCTGTGCTTCAGCTAAAATATTCTTGAATGTTTCATCGGGATTTTTTGCAAGTTTTTCTAAAAGCTTGCTGGTATTTACTTCAAGGACGACACGCATACCACCCTGGAGATCCAATCCAAGCTTAATACGCTTTTCTTTTTCTTTTACAATATCCGGGTTTGCAGCCAGGATGCTGTCTTCTTTGGCTCTTAAAATTTTATCGATCTGTGTTTTTGACAGATCAGGATTCTCTTGCTTTAGTTGTTTGCTAATTGAAGCAAGAGTTTGCTTTATATCGCTGCTGTTCTGGTAATCCAGATAAGTAGGATATAAAAGATAAACTGATAATGCTATCGCAGCAATAATGATAATTAGTCTTAATCTAAATTCTTTCATACTTGATTAGTAAAGTGATTTGAAAATATAAAAATGAACTGCCAAAATTAGGGGTTGCCTCTTACAAAGTCAATTAAAATAACGGTAATTAATCGGTTGTACTACATCCGGGAAATAGCGGTTTTCAATAAAAAGGCAAATTTTTCCGCAGAGTTTTTTGCAGTTTCAGTTACTTCAGCGTGTGAGAGCTTTTGTGGTAATATTCCAGACGCCATATTTGTAATACAAGATATTATGGCTACTTCCATATTTATTGATGATGCAAAGACAGCTTCGTGAACAGTTGACATTCCAGCTGCATCCCCACCAAATCTTCCTATCATCTCAATTTCAGCAGGAGTTTCATAGTTTGGTCCTTTTGTATACCAGTAAGTTCCGGTTTGTAATATTATTCCGGTTTCCTTAGCAGCCTTGCTGAAAGTGTCATTCATTCTTGAAGATGGACAATTGGAAAAATTATTTTTCGCTTCAATAGATGAAATGCCGATAAGTTGTGTTAATTCTTTTTTAATATTTACTGCATTGAATGATTCAGACAGCATAAGATCACCTGGAATTAAATTCTCATTAATTCCGCCAGCAGCATTCGTTAAAACAATTTTATCACATCCAAGTTTTTTAGCAAGTAAGACTGGAAGAACACAATCGCTTAAATGATTTCCTTCATAGAAGTGAAGTCGTCCCTGAAAAATTATTAATTTTTTGTTCCCGATTTTTGAGAAGTGAATTAATCCTTGATGTCCCTCCACTGCAGCAGGTGGATATTTTGGGATTTCTGAAGTTGAAATAGTTTTGACTTTTTTTGTTGAGTCTGCGAAGTTCCCAAGACCGCTTCCGAGAACAATTGCAACATCAGGTATAAAAGGAGATTCCTTTTTAAGATATGCAATTGTATCCTGATATTTAAAATTCAGATCAATCATTTCAACTGAATAATAAACCTGCAAGAGTAGCAGTCATTAATGTTGCTAACACACCTCCAGTAACGGCCTTAATACCTAAAGCAGCGATATCGGATTTTCTATCGGGAGCCAAAGGCCCTATTCCTCCAATCTGAATTGCAATTGAACTAAAGTTAGCGAATCCACATAAAGCATATGTTAACATTAAAATTGTTTTCTCATTCAATATTTCTCCAAGTTCAACCAGCGTTCCCATTTCTGTGTATGCTACAAATTCGTTAAGAACGACTTTTACGCCGAGCAAACTTCCAAAACTTAATGCATCTTCCCAGGGAACACCGATACCAAATGCTACAAATTGTAATACTAATCCAATTAAAAGCTGAAAGCTTAACGGCTGACCAAATTTTGCTATTAATGTTTCATTAATATTAATTATATCACCAAAACCATTCAGCAGATAATTTACTAATGCAATTAAAGCAATGAATGCTAATAACATTGCACCCACATTTATGGCAAGTTTCCATCCATCTGCTGCGCCATTTGCTGCTGCTTCAATTACATTTGATGCATTTTTTTCAACTTCAATTTTTACAGTTCCCTTTGTTACCGGTTCACTCGTCTCAGGGAAGAGGATTTTAGAAATCACAACTCCGGCAGGTGCAGCCATTACACTTGCACCGAGAAGATGAGTTGCAAAAAGCTGTTGCGCTTCTATAAGTGGAATCCCATTTTTAAGTGCATAAGCAGTTCCAAGTATTTGAATATATGCAGCCATTACGCCGCCGGCGATCGTTGCCATACCACCTACCATGACAGTAAGTATTTCACTTTTCGTCATTTTATTCAGGAATGGTTTTATCATCAGGGGAGCTTCTGTTTGCCCAACGAAAATATTTGCTGAGCAGGAGAGAGATTCAGCACCGCTTGTTCCGAGAGTTTTGGCCATTATCCATGCCATACCTTTAACTATCATTTGCATAATGCCAAGGTAATACAGCAGGGACATCAGGCTTGCAAAAAAAATAATTGTTGGCAGAACCTGGAACGCAAAGAATGAGCCGAGACTTCCTTCAGCGCCAGGAGGTTTTGCAAGATCTCCAAAAACAAAACTTGCACCTTCAGTTGTGAAATTCAAAACGAGTACGAAGAAATAGCTAATCCAGTTAAAAAAGTCTTTTGGCCAGCCAAGTGGAGAAAAAAATAAACGAAGGTCTTCACCTTTAAGAATAAGAACAGCAAACACAAACTGGAGTGCAAGTCCTCCTGCAACAAGTCGCCAGTTAATTTTTGATTTATTATTTGAAAGAACAAATGATATTCCTACCAGAAGTAAAATACCGAACAGTCCTCTGAGAATCGAAGTAAAATCCATAGTTATTCTTTAATTATCTTTTGGAATGTAGTGACATTTGCGGCAGCGGGCTTCGTAAATATCTGCTGCGCCAACAATCACTCTTTCTGATTCGCTCGTTTTTCTTTGTGTTTTATCAGCAGGATTTCCACAGACAACACAGATAGCATGTTGCTTGGTGATGTATTCGGCTATCGCAAGCAATTGAGGCATTGGTTCAAACGGCTTACCTGTGTAATCCTGATCAAGTCCGGCAACGATTACTCGTTTACCACGCGAAGCAAGTAAATTACAAATATGAATAATACCTTCATTAAAAAACTGTGCTTCATCGATACCGATTACCTGTGCATCATTTGCTT
>JAOTUT010000230.1 GCA_029863735.1 Ignavibacteria bacterium | reverse complement strand
TACCTAAATGGAAAGAGTTGTTGCTTTTTATTTTGGGTATAATAATTTTAACTCCCTTACTTCAGAGTTACCTATACATTCAGAATTACCTAATCGAAAGATGGGCTGAATCTTCACAATTTATCAACTCAATAAAATATTTACTTGACTCTTTAAATGAGTTAATTGAAAAGACATTTGGTAATCTTATTCATGCTGACAACATCGTGGAAATGCTTTTGGTTATTATTACAATATCTATTATACCTGCAATATGCGAAGAAGTAATGTTCAGAGGTTACGTACAGCGAAGTTTCAGTTTTAAATTTAAATCGCATACTGCAGCCTTACTCACAGCTTTGTTTTTTGCATTATATCATTTTAATCCTTATGGACTTATACCCTTGGCCATAATAGGATTTTATTTGGGATTTGCAGCATATAGCAGTCAGTCTCTGGTTATTCCTATTGTATTGCATTTTTTGAACAATTTTTTTGCAGTTATGCTTTACTTTATAATTGGTGACGATGAGTTGTTTAAAAGTAATGTTTCAGATGTAGAATCGTTAGATGCTAATATTATTTATTTTTTCTTATTGCTGTTTATGTTTAGCGTTTTAATTTATTTCATTAACAATTATTATAAAAAAAGTAAAATTGAATTGGAGGTTTAAATGCCTATATGTCCAAATTGCAAATATGAATATATAGAAGGGATAGTAATCTGTCCCGATTGTAATACACCATTGGTTGAAACAATTGAACTGAAAAATTATGAGGAACTTTCTGAGGAGGATTGGGTGCTCGTTTACACTTCTTTTAGTGTGATTGATGTTGAAATGCTCAAAGAAAATCTTGAGAGTGCGGGAATGTCTGCTTCAATTCTATCTCAAAAAGATTCCAGCTTTCCGGTACCAGGCGATCTTTCAAAAGTAAAATTGTTCGTTAAGAAAGCTGACGTCTCTGAAGCTCTTGAATTTATTCAAACCGTCAAAAGGAAGTCAGTGGATACAGAAGAAGATGACGAAGAGTGAAAATTTTAAACGAGTGATCGTTTCACTTGTTGGAATACCACTGATCCTAATTGCAAGCTATTTGGGAGGATACTATTTCTTTGCTTTTGTAACAATAATTAGTCTGTTCTCGTTTTATGAATTCGGACTTCTTGTTAAGAACAAAGGCGCAAATGTAAATCTCCCTTTGGGAGGATTAGTCATTTTCATTTTGGTTCTTAATCAATATTTAGGTTTTGCTGATTTCGAAGTTATAGTTTTATTGTCTTCATTATGTCTATTAATAGTTGAGCTATTCCGAAACAAAGGTTCGGCAATCTACAATCTTGGTTCAACTTTTCTCGGCATATTTTACATAGGAATTTTTGCAGCCTCTCTTATTGCTGTGCGTGATTTACATTTTTTAACAGTTGAATCAAATGAAAATGGGGCTTATCTGATAATTTCTATTCTTGCTTCGATTTGGATTGGTGATTCAGCTGCTTATTATGGAGGTATTACATTTGGCAGGCATAAATTATTCCCTCGTATTAGTCCGAAGAAAAGCTGGGAAGGGGCAATTTTTGGTTTTATTTTTTCAGTTGCGGCGTTAATCTTAGCGAAGTTAATTGTGCTAAATTTTTTAAGCTGGACGAATGTTTTAGTTATTGGAATTATAATTGGTACAATTGGCCAAATCGGAGATCTGGTTGAGTCAATGCTTAAAAGAGATTCAGAGGTGAAAGATTCCTCATCCCTTATTCCTGGACATGGTGGTTTTTTTGACAGGTTTGATTCTTTACTTTTTAGTGCACCTGCAATTTGGCTCTATCTTAAATATTTTATTTGATTTAACTTCTAAAGATGAAAACAAGAGAAAAAGTTAGTGTAATTACTTTAGGTTGTGCCAAGAATACAGTTGACTCTGAGCGACTTCTCAGACAGCTTCAATTTAATAATCTTGATCTCCGATCAAATCCATTGGAAGCAGATACTGTTATAATCAACACCTGTGGTTTTATTGAAGCAGCAAAAGAAGAATCAATCATTACAATTATGAATTCAGTTGCGAGTAAGAATTCAGGAATTACCAAAAGAATTTTTGTTGCTGGCTGTCTTTCACAGCGTTATAAAGATGAATTTCAAAAAGAAATTCCCGAAGTGGATATGTATTTCGGAACCGAAGATTACGAAAATATTATTAAAGAGCTTGGTGGTGAATTAAAACAAAATCTTTTAGGTGAAAGGATTGTTTCCACACCTTTGCATACCGCATATCTGAAAATTTCCGAAGGTTGTGATCATCCTTGTTCTTTCTGTGCAATTCCATTGATGAGGGGATTGCATCATTCAAAATCTATTGAAGACCTTGTTAAGGAAACAGAATTCCTAGCTCGAAATAGTACAAAGGAATTAGTGCTTATAGCACAGGATACTACCGATTATGGAAAAGATCTTTACAATAAAAGAAATATTGCAGAACTTATAGGCAGATTAAGTAAGGTTAAAGGAATAGAATGGATTCGGCTTATGTATGCTTATCCATCGAGATTCCCGGCTGATTTGATAAATGAAATAAAAAACAATGAAAAGATTTGCAAGTACATTGATATTCCTCTCCAGCACATATCCGATAATATTCTCAAATCAATGCGCAGAGGAATTACCGGCAGACAAACAAGAGAACTACTATCTCAATTAAGGGAAGAAATTCCTGATTTGGTTCTCAGAACAACTTTCATTGTTGGATATCCAGGTGAAACAGATAAAGAGTTTCAGGAACTTTGTGATTTTGTTGAAGAATTTAAATTTGAGAAGATGGGAACGTTTACATATTCACTAGAGGAAAACACAGAAAGTTATAAACTCGGCGATCCAGTCCCTGATGAAGTGAAGAAAACCCGGCAAAGCCGACTTATGGAAATACAAAGAGAGATTTCGGCAGATAAAAACAGGGAACTTATCGGTAGAAAACTTAAAGTGTTAGTTGAATCTAAGGAAGGAGATTTTTATGTTGGACGTAGCTATCGAGATGCACCCGAAGTGGATGGAGAAGTTCTTATAAATTCGAAAGATAATAATATTACTCCAGGCAATTTTTATATTACGGAAGTATATGATTCAGATGAGTACGATCTTTTTGCAAGTGTAAATTAATATTCAGGGAATTGAAAAATGAAAAAGCTTATAATCTTTTTTTTAATAATAATATCGGGAATTACTTTTTCTCAGATAGAGAATTATTCCCGGAAACCAGAATTAAAGGTTAAATATTACCAGGACTTTATAGGCTTCAAAGGAGAAAATGGTAAAACCCGCCTGGATGTTTTTATCCAGGTTCCTTATGATGCTGTTCAATTTGTAAAAACCGGTCAGGGATTTGAAGCTTCATATTCGCTAACAGTTTCTGTTTTTGATGAAGAGAAGAAAAATCTAATAACTGAAAAAATATGGAATGAAAAGATCGTTGCAATCAGTTTTGAACTTACATCTTCACCGGAGAATTTTAATCTCGGTCACCGTTCATTTGAGTTGACACCAGGATTATATTCTATTCATACATCTTTATTAGATAACGATTCAAAGAACCAGTATGATTCAGAAAATAAGTACGAAGTAAAGTCGTTTAATAAAGTGCCATCATTAAGCGATGTTATGTTGGTTACTAAAAAAACAATAGTTGATGGCAATACGAAGATCATACCGAATGTTTCAAGAAATATTCTAACAGACCGCGACGATTTATCGACATTTATTGAGGTTTATGCTGATACAACTCGTCCTTTAATAGTTGACTACCTGATTTTAGATGAAGAGAAAATTGAAATCAAAAAAATAACGATGCAGATTGATGTAAATAAAGGAAACAACCAGATGTTTAACAGCATCGATTCTTTATCACTCAATCTTGGAAGTTACTATTTAAAAGTTACCTTAAAAGATTCAAGTGGAAAGGAATTTGATTCTTCGATAAAATCTTTCGTATCAAGATGGTATGGTGTACCAAATTCAATAACTAATCTGGATAAAGCAGTTGATCAGCTTATTTATATTGCCAATCCGGAAGATATATCTTATATAGAAGCAGCCGAAAATCGCCTGGAAAAAGCAAA
>JAOTUT010000229.1 GCA_029863735.1 Ignavibacteria bacterium | reverse complement strand
AGGAAGAAAATGTCGGAACGAAAAAAGACTTATTCAAGTGATGATATAACTGTAATCTGGAAACCTGATGTTTGTATCCATTCAACCAAATGCTGGAAAGCATCATTGTCAGTATTCAATCCAAAACGAAGACCGTGGATTGATATAAACGCAGGCACAACAGATGAAATAATAAAAATAGTTGATAACTGTCCCTCCGGGGCCTTATCTTATGAAAGGAATAAAAAAATGAGCGAACAAAAAGCACAACCCGCACAATCTCAGCAATCACAAACTACCGTTCAGGTGAATAAAGGTGGACCATACCTGGTTAAAGGAAAATTTGTCTTTGTCAGTACAGATGGTAAAGAAGAAATTAAGGAAGGTTCGGTTGCACTTTGCCGATGTGGTGCATCCAACAATAAACCTTTCTGCGATGGTGGTCATAGCAAAATTGGTTTTGATCAGGGATGATATTCTCTCTTAGTGGAGCTCGGTGATTTTAGTGTCTTAGTGGTAAAATAAGTTTTACCACTAAGCCCTGCCAACCGGATAGGCAGGCACAAAGAATCACTCAGTTGTAAACCGCAGATACCTAATTAAATCTTTTTCTTTTCGTAAGTTTCGACGAACTTCTCAATAATATTTTAATAGAATTGACAGAAAAGCTGACAACAACAATAAAACTTATCAGACCGGTAAACTTTTTTATCACTTTTGTTTCTGTAATTGTTGCAGCAATTATTTGCCAGCCTTATAAAACTCCCGGACTTAATATATTTCTCGCAGCTTTTGCAGCATCATTTAGTTTAGCGTCTGGTAACATAATTAATGATATCTACGACGTCTCAACTGATAAAATAAACAAACCGTTTCGTCCACTTCCATCGGGAAAAATAACTCAACAAGAATCATATATTTTATACATACTATTTGCTTTTATTTCGATATTACTTTCAATTTTTCTTAATGAAGTGGCAATGGTAATAGTTCTTTCCTCCATACTATTACTTTTCGTTTATTCAAAATATCTGAAGCAAATTCCACTTCTTGGAAATATAACTGTAGCATTATTAACAGGGATCGTTTTCATTTTTGGTGGAGTTGTAGTTCAAAATCCTGCGGCAGCAATTGTCCCGGCAGTGTTTGCCTTTCTGATAAACCTTATCAGAGAGATAGTTAAGGATATGGAAGATGTTGAGGGCGATAACAGAGCTGGTGTGATTACTTTTCCGATTAAGTTTGGTTTTCAGAAATCAAAAATTCTAATTCTGATAATTGCCATTTTCCTTATACTTTTTACTCTATTCCCGTTTCTAAGTAATCTTTACAAAATTGAATACTTTATTGCCGTGATGGTTATTGTAAATCCGATTCTTGTCTATTGCATTAAAATTTTATTTGAAAGCACTTCTATTGAAAACTTGAACAAAATAAGTAATCTTTTAAAATTGAGTATGGTATTTGGACTTATTGCTATTTATCTTGGTGTATAAAACAGAGCATATTAAATGAAAGCATTCGATAAAAAATATTTCAGCAAAAAAATAAAATACATAGCTGGTGTTGATGAAGCCGGCAGAGGACCACTTGCCGGACCGGTCGTGGCTGCTGCAGTTATATTTAGCAGAAAAACTAACATCAAGGGTATAAACGATTCGAAGCAGTTATCTGAAAAACAAAGAGAAGATTTGTATACTAAAATTATTTCTTCGGCACTTGCATATTCTGTTTCAATCATCGAACATGAAGTAATTGATGAAATAAATATTTTAAACGCAACAATGCTTGCAATGAAGCAGGCTGTTGAGGATCTCAACATTAAACCTGACTTAGTTTTAGTTGATGGCAACAGAAAATTTAAATATGATCTTCCGGTTGTCCCAATAGTGAAAGGAGATTCAAAATCTTTCTCAATAGCTGCTGCTTCTATTCTTGCAAAAGTAACAAGAGACAGACTGATGAAAAATCTTGCAGCAAAATATCCGGTTTATTTATGGGAACACAATAAAGGATATCCAACAAAACGGCACAGAGAAATTATTAAAATGGTTGGACCAAGCCCTATTCATCGAAAATCTTTTCTAAAAAAAATTTTAACCGAGCAACAAGCACTTGAGTTAAATACTGACTTAATTAAAGTAAAGTAATCATGAATCTCGATAGAAAAGAACTAGCCAAAAGAGGAGAAGATCTCGCAGCTAAAATTCTTACTGACAAAGGATATAAAATTATTGAACGCAATTACAGATACAGCCATGGAGAGATAGATATAATTGCTGTCGATCCGAAAAATAATTGTACCATTTTTGTTGAGGTCAAATCAAGACAGAATCTTGAGTTTGGGGCACCCGAATACGCTATAACGAAGAACAAGCAAAAACAGATCAGAAAAATGGCCGAACTTTACCTGTTTGATAAAGAAATCAGAGAACTTGATTGTCGTTTTGATGTGTTTGCAATCTTGTTTGAAGATTTGAACAATCCTGAGGTCAACCATTATGAAAATGCATTTTAGTTCTGTGAAAAATCTTTTCTCATTTAATAATCTCTTTTAATCCTAGCATTAAAAATCTATAGACTAATGTGATTGATCTAATTTCTATTAACAATCATTTTCCATATTTTTACATAAAGCTAATCATTATTTGATGCGGAAGATTTGAATAATTTTATGACATCCGACAAACTTTTCAGCAAGACAGAAAAGAAACTTACCGAATTCTTTACTATGATAGGAGGATTAAGTGCTTTTTCTGTAAGATTTCTAAAGGAAGTTTTTATTCCTCCATACGAAATTGAGCAAATCAGGAAACATATGATTGAGCTTGGAATGAAAACACTTCCCATTGTTGGAGTTACCGGCTTCATAATCGGATTAGTAATTGCAATGCAACTTAGTCCTGTTCTTAAAAGATTTGGTGCTGAGGCCTTTTTACCGGGTTCAGTTGGAATTTCAATTGTCCGGGAACTTGGTCCTGTAATTTGTGCGCTCATTTTTGCCGGAAGAGTAAGTTCAGGTATTGGTGCAGAACTTGGCTCTATGCGGGTTACGGAACAGATTGACGCAATGGAAGTTTCTGGTGTCAATCCTTTCAGATATCTTGTTGTTACAAGAATCTTTGCAACTACTTTTATTTTGCCGATTCTCACTGTATACGTAATTTTTATTTCCCTTATTGGTGCGTACATCGCTGTTGTTCTTGTTCAAAATATGACCTGGGCTTATTATATGGACAGGGTGATTTTTGCAGTTGAATTTGGCGATGCAATTCCCGGTGTTGCTAAAACTTTTATGTTTGGATTTATTGTCGGACTCGTCGGATGTTATAAAGGATACACAGCTGAGAACGGAACGGAAGGTGTCGGTCAGGCATCAACAAGCTCTGTGGTTGTTTCCTCTTTGTTAATTTTAATTTTTGACATGGTTCTTGTTAAGTTAAGTCTGTGGATTTGGCCAACGGTGAAGTGATGATTGAGATAACTAATCTACACAAATCCTTCAGCGACAATAAAGTTCTTGACGGAGTTTCTTTTAATGTTGATGAAGCAGAAAATATGGTTGTTTTTGGAAGAAGTGGGACGGGTAAAAGTGTTCTTCTAAAATGTATGATAAGATTAATTGAACCGGATTCAGGCAATATAAAAATTCAGAACAAAGATGTTCTGAATCTAAATATTAAGGAATTAAATGAACTAAGGAAAGATATTGGATTTCTCTTTCAGGGTGCTGCGTTATATGATTCGATGAGTGTAAGAGAAAATCTTGAATTTCCATTAATCAGGAATTTTAATTTTGATAGAAAAGAAATTGATGAAAGAATTCATTTTGTGCTGGAAGCAGTTTCGCTTCTCGAAGCAATTGATAAAATGCCTTCGGAACTTTCTGGCGGTATGAGGAAAAGAATTGGATTAGCCAGGTCTATAATTACCAAACCTAAACTTATGTTTTATGACGAACCAACAACGGGACTCGATCCAATTACTTCAAAAGAAATAAGTGTTCTGATTATTGATTTGCAGCATAGTTTGAAAATGACTTCTGTCGTGGTTACACACGATTTACTTTGTGCTAAAATAATTGCAGACAGAGCTATTGTACTTAATGATAG
>JAOTUT010000228.1 GCA_029863735.1 Ignavibacteria bacterium | reverse complement strand
ATTTCGGAAATGGATGAAGCTGTTGACATAGCTGCCAAGATGCATCTTGCTGCCATGAAAATGGTAAAACCAGATACTGATGAAAGAAAAATTGCTGGTATGATTGAAGGTATTGCACTATCTCTGGGATATGGACTTTCATTCAGACCAATAGTTTCCATCAACGGACAAACCTTGCACAATCCATATTACGAAAACAAAATGAAAGCTGGTGATTTACTTGTAAATGATTCGGGTGCCGAAAGCAGGTTTCATTATGCAAGTGATATTACAAGAACAATTCCGGTTGGTGGTAAATTCAGTGATATGCAGAAAGAAATTTATCAGATTGTACTTAAAGCTGAAACAAATGCAATAAATTCAGTGAAACCAGGGATCACAAATAAGGAACTTCATCTTGCAGCAGCAAATGATATAGCGTCGGGGTTAACTGAAATCGGTCTAATGTTCGGCAATCCTGAAGAAGCTGTTAATGTAGGCGCACATTCTTTATTTTTCCCTCACGGTTTAGGACATATGCTTGGTCTTGACGTTCATGATATGGAAGGACTTGGAGAGGAGTACGTTGGTTATGATGAAACAGTTAATAGAAGCGATGAGTTTGGATTGAAATACTTACGACTTGCAAAAACTCTACAGCCAGGATATGTATTTACCATTGAGCCGGGTATCTATTTTATTCCTGAATTGATAGATATGTGGAAGACTCAGAACCGTTTCCCAGAATTTATAAATTATGATATGTTAGAGACTTATACAGACTTTGGTGGAGTAAGAATCGAGGATGATGTTTTAGTAACCGAGGATGGGTACAGAGTTTTGGGTTCAAAGCCGATTCCAAAATCTATTGAAGAAGTTGAAGCGATGGTTTCAGGAAAATAAATTTCCGACTCAGCGTAACCGGGTCATCTTTTACTATCTTATACAAAATAAGATACTAAGCTCAACTGAAACCAAAGAAAAGACATCGGGGTGTCAAAGTAATTTTGTGTTACATTTTCGCATTCATAATCTAGTGTAGATCGATTTAAGAAATTCGCACTTATCCGCGAAGATTAATTTTCAAACAATAAGATTCTTTCCTTTGTTATTTCATTTAAAATCTATTATCTATTTGAATTGAAGTTTGTTTAATTGATAACTATAAAAGATGAAAACCAACTTATCGTAAAAATATAAAGCTTCTTACAACTCTAATATAAAAGTTAGAAAAGTAATTAAACATTCGAAGAATTCTATAAAGTATAATCGGTGAAAAACAAAATAATATTACTATCCGGCGCAACGTCCGGAATTGGGAAAGCCGCTGCATTCTCGCTTGCACGATCAGGTGCTTCTCTAATTCTACTTGGAAGGAATAACGAAAAAGGAGAGAAGGTTTGCAGACAGATAAAACAAAAAACAGGAAACGACAAGATAAAATTCTACAAAGCAGATTTTTCTCTGATGAGAGAAGTAAAAACTGCAGCAGAAAAAGTAAAAAATGATTATGAGCGAATAGATGTGCTAATCAACAATGCTGGGGGGAGATTTCTCGATCACAAAGTATCCGAAGAAGGAATTGAGCAGACTCTTGCGGTAAATTATTTAAGCCATTTCCTGTTAACAGATTTTTTACTCAATAAATTAAAAACTGCTCCTTCAGCAAGAATAATAAATGTCTCATCAAGTACACACTATGCTGGCAAAGGAGTAATTCAAAATATAACCTCTCCAGAAAACTATAATGGGAAACAACAGTATTCCGATTCTAAGCTGGCGACAGTTTTATTTACATATAAACTTGCTGAGCAATTAGAAGGGAGTAATATAATTGTAAATACAATGGATCCCGGTGGAGTTGCAACAAACTTTGCCCGTAACAACGGATTTGTTAACTGGATGAAGCACAGAATTTATTATCTGATGAAACGAGAACTTCTTACTCCCGAACAAGGAGCAGAAACGATCATCTATCTCACCACGTCGCCGAAAGTTGAGAGAGTTACTGGAAAATATTTTTTCAAGGAAAAAGAAAAACGTTCATCTGAAATATCCTACAATAAAGAAATTCAAAAGCGTTTGTGGGAAATCAGTTTACGATTAGTTGGTGCTGCCATTTCTGAGAAGTGCTAAATTTACTATTTACTGTTGCTCAGCCGTTTCCGGGCAAGATTGTGATCGTTTTATCTTATTGTTTTGTAGAGGTTTACAAACATATCTGACTTTTGAGAATGAAATGTAATCTTGCCTTGTTATATGAATGGAAAATTATAGTGCAAACCAACCCGCCATTCGGGGTAACTCATCATTCGATTTTATTAATTACCAACCGACTCTATTTGACATTACCATTTTATTTAACCAAGTTACAATGTGATTTTATTCCCTCCTTAGAGAACAGTAAGATGCACTGTATATAATTTACAAATCCTTCAAACAGGAGGTTTGCTATGAAATCCTTTCTACTAATTTTGTTATACTTTTTGCTGGTAACGCAATTACAATATCCACAGTGGACAAACCAAAATCCGGTGCCCGATGGTAATGACCTCTGGTCTACATTCTTTATTGATGATAACACAGGCTGGATAGTTGGTTCAAACGGCTTTATCATAAAAACCACAAATGCTGGTCTTGATTGGACTCAGCAAACAAGTGGCACAACTCTTACTTTAATGTCAGTTCAGTTTATTAACCAAACTTCAGGCTGGATATGTGGCGAAGATGGACTGATTCTTAAAACAACAGATGCGGGGCAAAGCTGGTTTGAACTTACAAGCGGAACTTCAGAGCTATTATCAGACTTACATTTTGTAGATATAAATACTGGCTGGGCTGTCGGATTTAATGAAACAATAATAAAAACAACTAACGGTGGTTCTTCCTGGAATTTTCAAGCCTCAGATACTTCTTTTAATTTAAGATCTGTTGACTTTATTGATGAATTTATTGGGTATGCTGTTGGTGAAAAGAAATACGCCAATCTCTATGAAAGAGCACAAATATTCAAAACAACAGATGGAGGACTAAATTGGATAGATAAATCCTCAATATTAAGTGGTTATCCCGGTATAAATACCGTTGAATTTATTGATTCTAATGTTGGATGGATTGGTGGTGGAACCCCTGGCTACTCAGGGCAGGCTTTTATTATTAAAACCACGGATGGAGGAGAGACCTGGGGTACTGAGTCGATATTCAAATCTGAGATTGTCCGCAATAGGGAAAATCTATTTATTGATAATAATTTTGGAATTCATTCAATATACTTTAGAGATGCTAATAATGGTTGGGCCGTACAAGGAAACGATACTTGGAAAAGGGCTATTTATACAACCACAAACGGTGGAGCAACCTGGGATGATAAATACCCTACCTTTCCGGAGTATAATAACCTCGTCATAAATGAAGAGTATGATTTACTCTCAGTATTTGTGAATAGTATAGGGCAGGGATGGGCAGTTGGCCGTAATGGATCGATCTTTATAACAGAAGATGATGGGCAAAGCTGGGCACAGCAATTAAGCGGTGGAGTCCAATCTGGTGGAGAAGAAGATATATACTCTCTGTGTTTTGTTAACGATACTATTGGTTGGGCTGCAGGAACCAGAAAAAATTTTTCGCCGGGGGAAAGTATATTAATATTAAAAACCACTAATGGTGGTAAGACTTGGATAACGAAATATTATCATTATGGATCTGGTCCTATCCTTAAAACAGTTTTCTTTATAAACGAAAATATTGGATGGGCAGGTGGAGATGATAATATACTTTTTACAACTAACGGAGGAGAAAATTGGTCTTGGGGTAGCGGTGATATTCATAGTATTTCCTCAATATTTTTTATAGATCAAAATACTGGTTGGGCAACTGGTGCTGGGATTTATAAATCAACTGATGGGGGAAATACCTGGGTTCAGAAAAGTACAGTTGGTGGTTCTTCAATTTACTTCTTTGATATTAATAATGGATGGGTTTGTGGGGAAAGCGGAAATATAAGGAAATCAACTGATGGTGGTGAAACCTGGATTACTAAAACAAGTGGAACAACTTCAAACTTAAATTCAGTTCGATTTTTTAATAGCAATGTTGGAATGTGTGTTGGTGATGTT
>JAOTUT010000227.1 GCA_029863735.1 Ignavibacteria bacterium | reverse complement strand
AATAATAACCCGATATTTCTGCGGAAACACTTTTAAAACTTTTCCGGTTTTTCCACGATCGTTTCCGGAAATAACCATAACCATATCATTTTTTCTAATTTTCATAATAAACCTTCTATAATACTTCAGGTGCTAAAGAAACGATTTTCATAAACTGCTTATCTCTCAGTTCACGAGCAACCGGACCAAAAATACGAGTTCCGCGAGGTTCGTTCTGAGGATTTATCAACACTGCAGCGTTCTCATCAAATCTGATATATGAACCATCTTTTCTTCTTACTTCCTTTTTAGTTCTTACTATAACCGCTCTGGAAACTTCACCTTTTTTTACTGTGCCGTTCGGCATTGCAGTTTTAACACTTACTACAATAGTATCACCAACTGTGGCATATCTTCTACCACTTCCGCCTAGAACCCTGATGCATCTTACTTTCTTTGCACCCGAATTATCAGCCACAATCAGATTTGTTTCTACAAGTATCATCGCTCGAGTATCTCCTGTCTACTTGGCTTTTTCAATAATTTCGACTAATCGCCATCTCTTCATTAAGCTGAGCGGGCGTGTTTCCATAATTTTAATCTTATCACCTAATTTACATTCTCTTTTTTCATCGTGAGCCATCAACTTGGTAGTCTTCTTAAAATATTTTTTATATAAAGGATGAGCAACTTTTCTTTCGATGGCAACTGTAATAGTTTTATCCATCTTATTGCTTATAACAACACCGATCCTGGTTTTTCTTAATCCTCGCGATTCCATCTTTTAAGCGTTTGCTCCTTTCGCTGAAGTACCTGCCGTTTGTAATTCTCTATCCTGAAGAACGGTTTTTAATCTTGCAATATCTTTTTTGATATTTTTTATTTTTGCAGTATTCGTCAGTTGTTTTAATTGATGAGAAAACTTCAAGTCAACAAGATTTGCTTCTTCTTCTTTTATTCTTTGAATTATTTCTTCAGTTTTCATTTCTTTTATTTCGTGTATTTTCATTTCAATATTCTCAGCTTATTCAAAATCAGGTCTGGAAACTACTTTAGTTTTAATCGGCAGCTTATGCGAGCAAAGCTGAAGTGCATCATTTGCAACTTCCCTTGTAACACCTGAGACCTCAAACATAATCCTGCCCGGTTTAACAACTGCTACCCAAAACTCCGGAGCGCCTTTTCCTTTTCCCATTCTGGTTTCAAGAGGTTTTTTAGAAACCGGTTTATCAGGAAAAATTCTAATCCAGACACGTCCGTCTCTTTTCATTTTTCTTGAAAGCGCAACTCGGCATGCTTCTATTTGTCTGCTCGTAATCCAGGCTGGCTCTAAAGATTTTAAACCAAAATCTCCAAATGCAACAGAGCTACCACGTTTAGCATTTCCTTTTCTTCTTCCTCTATGTGCTTTTCTGAATTTTACTCTTTTTGGCATTAACATAATGTTAGCTCCTGCTAAAAATTAATCCATCGCTCTTTTGCCGAGAATTTCACCACGGCAAATCCACACTTTTATTCCTATTGAGCCATAAATTGTTTCTGCTCTGCCATTGGCATAATCAATATCAGCTCTTAACGTGTGAAGCGGTATTCTTCCATCTTTATATTGTTCAGTTCTTGCAATTTCAGCACCACCTAATCTTCCTGCACACATAATTCTTATACCTTCGGCACCCATTCTCATTGAAGCTGTAATCGCCATCTTCATTGCTCTCCTGAAGGAAACTCTTCCTTCAATCTGACCTGCTATGTTTTCTGCAACTAAGTATGCATCGAGTTCTGGTCTTTTAATTTCTGAAATCTGAATCTTTACTTCTTTATTAGAAATCTGTTTTAATTCTACTTCAAGCTGAGTTATTTCTTTACCGCTTTTACCAATTACAACTCCAGGTCTTGAAGTATGAATATTAAGAATTACATTCTTAGATGTTCTATCAATAATTATTTTAGAGATACCTGCCTTCTTTAATCTGTTTCGTACGTAGCTGCGAAGTTTTACATCTTCTTTGAGTTTTGTAGCATAACTTTTACTCTCATACCAGTTCGAGTTCCAACCTCTAATTAAACCTACTCTTAAGCCTATCGGATTAGTCTTTTGTCCCAAAAATTCCTCCTGAAATTATGCTTTCTTTGCTACTACAATTGTTAAATGACAGGATCTTTTTCTAATCCTGTACGCTCTGCCCTGTGGCGCAGGCGATATTCTCTTTAAAGTTGGACCAACATTTACATATGCTTCTTTCACAAAAAGATCGGTTGGTTCAACTCTTGCTTCTTCTTCTTTATTAATAAGATTGGATACAGCAGATCTCAATGTTCTCTCAGCATCTTTTGAAGAATGCTTCGGAGAGAAATGAAGCACCTCGAGTGCTTTATCAACTGATTCACCTCTTATTAAATCAATCACCAATCGCATTTTTCTTGGCGATGAACCTATAAATCTGTTTTTTGCTCTTGCTTCCATCGTAATTAATCTTTCTTAAATTAACCGGCTTTAGCTGCTTTTTCTGCTTTTGTACCCGGATGACCTCTGAAAATTCGCGTTGGTGCAAACTCACCCAATTTGTGTCCCACCATATTTTCAGTAATGAAAATCGGAATCATCTTATTTCCATTATGCACGGCAATGGTATGGCCAACAAAATCCGGTGTTATTATTGAAGCACGTGACCAGGTTTTTACAATTTTCTTTTGGTTTGTATTATTAAGCTGCTGGATTCTCTCTAGCAGTTTATAATGAATAAACGGTCCTTTTTTTACAGAACGAGGCATAAGTTATACCTACTTTTTCCTTCTTTTAATAATGTATTTATTAGATGGATTTTTTCTTTTCCTGGTTTTTAATCCCTTTGCTTTTTGACCCCAGGGAGATACCGGATGACCACCACCAGAAGTTTTACCTTCACCGCCACCCATTGGATGATCAACAGGATTCATTGCAACACCTCTAACATATGATCTCTTGCCGAGCCATCTTGTTCTGCCTGCTTTACCAAGAGAAATATTTTCATGCTCTGAATTACCCACCATTCCGTAAGTAGCCAGACAGTCGATACTTATTAATCTTATTTCACCTGATGGCATTTTTAACTGAGCAAAATTTCCTTCTTTTGCCATAACCTGGAGTGAACTACCAGCACTTCTTCCAATCTGACCACCTTTGCCGGGTTTCATTTCAACGTTATGCACAAAGCTTCCTAAAGGCATTTCTTTAAGAGGTAGTGAATTACCAACTACAATTTCACTCCCGGGCCCGGAAGAAATTTTATCTCCAACTTTTAAACCATTCGGTGCAATTATATATCTCTTTTCTCCATCTGCGTAATGCAGTAATGCAATTCTTGCTGATCTGTTTGGATCATATTCAATTGAAAAAACTTTTGCCGGGACACCGTGTTTGTTTCTTTTAAAGTCGATTACTCTATATCTTCTTTTATGACCACCACCTATGTGTCGTGATGTTATTCTACCATGATTATTTCTTCCACCTGATTTTTTCAAGGCTGTAATCAAAGACTTTTCCGGAGTTGACTTTGTTATCTCTTCAAAAGTAAAATTACTTCTGAACCTTGTTCCCGGTGTAACTGGTTTTAGTTTTTTTATTCCCATTTAATTACCTGTTCCTAATAGCTAAACTGCTTCGAATAGCTCAATTTTTTCCCCTTCTTTAAGGGTAACAATTGCTTTTTTAAATTTTGCTGTTTTACCTGTGTACCTTCCACTTTTCCTAAACTGTGTTTTAGTCTTTCCGCTATGATTTATAGTCTTAACATCCGTAACGTGCACATTGAATTTTTCTTCAATTGCTCTTGCAATTTGAATTTTATTTGCTTTAGGATTAACTAAAAATCCGTACTTACCATTATCGGCAGTTATATTTGTCATCTTCTCTGTTATTAGAGGGCTAATCAATATCTGATGCATATTAGTTCACCACCTTTTCTTCATTCTCAACAAATGTTTTAGTAATAGCATCAACTGCACTATGCTGAAGAACCAAAAGCTGATTATTCAAAATATCATAAGTTGAAGCTTTGCTTGCTTCCATTATACTTACCTTATTAATATTTCTTCCGGACTTATAAATGATAGTATCATTCTTTCCTGTTAAGAGAAGAATTTTC
>JAOTUT010000226.1 GCA_029863735.1 Ignavibacteria bacterium | reverse complement strand
TATCCGAACAATTCGCTTTCCAAAATATTAGAAGGTAGAGCAGCACAATTTACCACAATGAATGGCTTGTTATTTCTCAAGCTCTTCTGGTGTATTGCTCTGGCAATTCTTTCTTTTCCAACTCCCGTTTCACCTTCCAGCAAAACTGTAGTATCACTTTCTGCTACTTCTTCAACACGGTTTAAGACATAATTAATTGCAGGGCTTTCGCCGATTATATCTTTGAACTTATCGCTAACCATTTCCTGTTGCAGGTAAACAACCTCATCTTCTAGCCGGTTTTTCATTTCTTCCAACTCTTCATATGCTTTCCTTAAATCTTCCTCAGCTTTTATCTTGTCTGTAAGATCATTGCCAATTGCAATTACACCATCATAATTTCCATCTCTGTCTTTTAGCACCACATTCGACCAAAAAATATTTCTTTCTTCCCCATTCTTTGTAACTATTGAAACCTGCGCATTTGGTAACTTATTGTCTTTTTGAAAAGTCTCACCTAGATTCTCAATAGTATCTTTTGCTTTTGGTGAGACTAAAAAGTTGAAATGCTTATTAATAATTTCTTCATTGCTGTAAGAGGTGGTTTTTAAATAATACGGATTCGCATAATAGATCATCCCATCTTTATTAACACCACAAACTAAAAACCGAACATTTTCAAGTAGTGAGCGCCATCGTTGTTCGTTTGCAATAACTTCCTTTGATAGATTCGCAGCATCATAAACACCGTAGCTTATTTCCAGAGCCATTGCAAAGATGATTGCAAGAAAAGAAAATGAGATTATATATGGCGATTGAACTATTCCCGCATCCACAAGTGGTGTGTGAATTCCAGCCAACAGTATAAAAAATATTGAGCTTCCGCCAATCCAGAACGCGCGCCTCTTATTTCCTTTTTTCCATAATCGAAATGATGCGTCAATGAAGAAGATGACAATCAAGAGAGAGGGAATATCTGAAATAAATCTCAATGGATGATCTGTTCCGATTGCAATTGTGTAAAGCTCTCCCCATGGCAGACTCAATCGTTTAAGTTCTATTATTTCAGAATACACAATACTGTATGGGGCAGTAAAATTCAAAACTATAGAGAAGCACCAAAAGAATGTAATTAGCAGCGCCAGCCATTTTTTAGCAGTTCCGAAATAGTAATAGATAAACCATATCAACGAAACCAACATTACAAATACCCCGAGAGTTTGAAACTTTAAAGCAAATGCATACGTTGGGATACTTTGCGCGGTGAGACCTATTAATTCAGTATATGCAACTGCAGATGCACCAAGTGCAGCAAAGCTAAAAAGCAGGTTCGCTTTAGATTGTTTTAAACGAAACCAGATAAATAGGTTGATAATACCTATCGTTAAGCATGCGGCTGCTGCAGTGGACCAGAGGATTGTTACTAAGCTCAAAAACCTTCCTAAAAATGTAAACTCTTCCTATCAAAAAGTATGAAATTTTAATGAGGAAAGAAATAAAAAATTGGCGTAATAAATTTACTAAAGATTACTAAATCTGGTAAAACGGAATTGCTTACTGCTAAAGATATTACTGGCTTAATACTGTATAGATAAAAAAGTAATCAGCACTATCATTTTAATATTTTTCATTTATCATTTTCGGAGTCAGGTGCGGGAAAATCAAAACCAGACTTTAAATGTAAATCTCTCTGTGGAAAAGGTATAATAATTTCTTCTTTTGCAAATGCTTCATCAATTGCCACCATGATTTCACTTTTGATAAATATCCAATCAGTGTAATTTGATGTCCAGCATCTCAATTCAAATTCTAAATAGCTTTCGGCAAAATCGTTGAATAATACATAAGGTGATGGCTTAGTTAAAATTTGCTGGTGATCAGTTGCACACATCAGTAATGTTTGCATAACCAGCTTAACATCAGTTCCGTAAGACACACCGGTTTTTATATCGATTCTCCTCAGTTGATCAGACAAAGTCCAGTTAACTAATTTGTTAGAAATAAGATTACCGTTTGGGACAATAACTTCAGCTCCTTGCCAGGTTTTTATGATACTCGAGCGAATACCTATCTTCAAAACTCTTCCTGATATATCATCTACCTGTACGGCATCTCCTATTTGGATTGGTCTCTCAAAAATCAGGATTAAACCGGAAATAAAATTTCTAACAATATCCTGCAGACCAAAACCAATACCAACACCAAGAGCACCAGCAAGTAATGCAAAACTGCTTAAATCGATTCCAGCGGTGATCATGGCAATAATAATCCCAAATCCAATAATCAGGTAAGTCATTATTGATGAAATAGCTCCCGGAACGCCTCGTGCAAGATTTAATCTTGGCAGCACATCACCTTCAAGAATAAAACGAACGAATCTTGCAATCTGCACAGCAAGCCAGATAGAGATAAAAAATAAAAGAATGTTACCAATTGAAATGTTTAGATTTCCAATTTCCCATACTTTCCCTAAGGTCCCCTCAAGCCAGCCAATTACTTCATCGCGAATGAAGAAGTTATTCAGTATTATGGACAGCGACCAAATAAATACAACTACTTTTATGATTTTGGCTGTAGTGCTTTTTATCTTAATTGCTTGATTTCTAACTACATTAAATTTTTGCAGTGGTTTAGTTTGCAATGAAATAATAATCAAAGCATTTAATGCAAGCGCAGCCGTAACTATAAAAATAATACCATAAGTACTATTAAGTATCCCATTGACAATTACAACTCCAAGCATAATATATCCAAGAACGTTTGCGACAAAAGCCAAACCCATCATTAACAGCAATAACTTACTAATAAACATAGCTCTTGATTGGTCAACTATCTTTTCAAAGGCCTTGGTTGGAACTTTTTTTAGAATAAACCATAATAAACCGATAAGAGTCAGAATTGTTATAACAAAAAGCAAGGCTCTTTCGACAGGTGTTCCGCTTCCCGCAGAACGCATAAACTGCTGAACGATGATTAATCCGCAGAAATAAAATAAAGGGATTGTTAGAACTGGTTTTAATATATGAATGAGAACTCTTAAAAGCGGTAGTACAACTAATATCCTTAAAATATTGAGAAATATTTCCGGTGCATCTTCGTAAAGAATCAGCGTAAATAATAAAAATACCAGAATAGCAGTAGATATAGGTCTTTCCAAAAGTTTTAATGCTAGAGATTCCTTCTCATCCTTTTCTTTAATATTTTTACTAAAAAATCGTAATGTGTAAATAATGATGAGAAAGAATAAAAAGAGAATAAAATCCTCAATAATCCTATCTTTATTATTCTCTATGTATTCATCAGCAGTCCTTAGATAAGATTTCCAAATTTTACTAAATTGAACAGACAGACCGGTTGAATCTTTTACAGTCGAAAATGATTCCCAGATTGTAGGGGCATTTTGTGAAAAAACATCCCGTTCTTTTTCTTTGAGAAGACTTTCTATTTTGCTCATTGTTAAGTCTACATCAATGTTTTGCTCTGAAAGTTTGGTCTGTAAGCTTAATGAGAGATTAATTTCTTTTGTTAAATCCTTCTCAGTAATGTTTAGCGCAGTTATTAACTCTCTGATAGAATTTAGTAATTCGGCAGGAGCTTTTTCTTCCCTTGCATATCTATATGTCCGATTCCAAATTTCCTTTGTGTCTAGAAGCGCTTTTTTAGCTTCATCGAGTTTTTCAGTACGGCTTGTAACAATACCTGCCCAGTCATTTATCTTTTTCTTATTTGCAATCCACTTTTGCTGAAATTCTTTTAAAGTAGTTGAATACTCATCCTCTAAACTGACAGAATCGGTCTGAAGCCTTAAAATCCTGTAAGAATTATTAACAGTCTCCAATTCTTTTTCACTTTCAGCTACTTTGTCCTCGGATATTATTTCCGTATTTAATTTTGCAAGATAGGCTTGGGTCTCCTCAAGCTTGGAAGGAATTTCGGAAATTTTATAAGTAACAAGTTCTTCTTGTTTCGGTTCTGTTTGTTCAACAGGCTGCTCTTGTGCGCGGGAAGAAAAAGTGAAGGCTATTAACAGAATGGAAAATAACCATTTAAAGATTAAATGATTTTTCACGGTTGTTCTCTGTATTCTAAATTAAAATTGAATTTAATTCCAATTTAACATTATTTT
>JAOTUT010000225.1 GCA_029863735.1 Ignavibacteria bacterium | reverse complement strand
TTATATCACAGGTACTAATAAAATCAAGTGTTGTTGAAAGATCAAATTCTTTTGGTAAGTCATCCCAATAATCTGGAAGATTAAAAGGAAACTTTTTATCGAAAGAATAATACCTGTCCAGTGAACCGTAAAAAGTAGTTTTTATTGGAGCCCTGGTGCCGTTGTAATCATAACCTTTAATCACTCCATCAGATATTCTTAAAGTACCGGTTGCATCTGGGGGTATTTCATCTCCATAAACTCTATAAAGAGCTTCACCTAGGAGCTGATTATTAATTTCATCTGTATCATCAAGCTTTTTGTTTATTGTCTGCAGTTCTTCCAATCTTTCAGCTGAAATTAGAACAAATCTTATGAAAGGATCTTCAGAGCTTAATATTGATTCTGCTCCGGATTTTGCTAATTCAACTACACCTTCTTTATTGGTAATAACTGACTTCGAAATTAAATCGATAACTGCTTCATCTGGTTCTTTCGTATCCAGCAGAAGTTTTACTATCGGATGTTCCGAAAGTAAATTATCTTTAATCACATTCAATTGAACAAGTAGCTTTTTATCTTCCAGACTTCTTTTAAAATCTTGAGGAAAAATATTTTGAATAAAGTTGTCTAATTTTTCACCCTTATAATTTTCACCTCGCTCATCTTCAGAAAGCTGAAGTTGTTTGGCAAGATTAACTAAATCTCTGGCCATGAACAAATATTTTGGCGAATACGTACTGCTAATGTTCAAAGCAAAAATCTCTTTTGCAATAGTGGCTGCTTCTTTTCGGTTCTGTGCTATTTCATTCCAGATATTTCCATATTTTTTATCTAATTCAGGATTGGATTGAACTGCCTCTTTGAGCTTTTTTTCAAAATCTTTTTTCCTTGCCAAGAAATATGGATCCTGAAGAGCTTCATAAGTTGCTTTGTAAACTTTCAATCCATTCCCTACATTGAACAACGTAGCTACCAGTTTCATATCTTCTGCATTTGTTTCTTCAACTAAACTTTCATAAACCTTATAAAGATCCTGACGCATTGGTGTTTGTAATCCATATCGGTACTCGCGTAAATAATCCAATTGAGCTACTGTGTAAAGCCTGTTCGTGCTTCCCGGATTACCAACGACAAATACAGGTTGGTCCTCAGAAATAGATTCCATACTCCAATTAAAATAGTAGTCTGTTTTGGCCGGTATTTCATTTTCGTACGCCCGAAGGAATGCGCAATCAAGACCATAACGCGGATAGGTAAAATTATCATAATCGCCACCAAGTTTTGAAACCATAAGTTCAGGGGCAAAGACTAAACGTATATCATCAAATTTTTTATAACCATAAACCGAATATTTTCCTCCATAGTAGAGTGAAACAACTTTATATTCCAGATCAGGATTAAGTTTTAAATTTCTTTCTTTTATCTCCTCAATTTTTTCATTTTTTCGAACAACTTTTTCGGAATCAGTTACAACTTTGTTCATCACCAATTGTATCTCATCTGTAACGTCTTCAATCATTATTAACTGATTAACAAAAAGTTTTGGAATTTTCATTTCATCTTCCAATGTCTCTGCATAAAATTTATATTTCAGTAAATCATCTTCATCAGTACTCATATCTCTCAGTATTCCCCTTATGCAATGATGATTTGTCATTATTAAGCCATCCTCAGAAATAAATGATGCAGAACAGCCGTTGCCAAACTTCAACGCAGATTTTTGGACTGTATCCAACCATTCTTCTGTGGGTTTGAAATTGTAAAGTTTTTCAAAATAATCTAGGGGTGGATTTTCAAAGGTCCACAACTTGCCCATGTCAAATTTTTGAGCTTTTACTGTGTCGAAATCAACTCCGTAATAATAAGATTGCGCAGAAGTTGTAAATTGATGAATAATCAAATAAGAGGTGATTGTAAGTATTATTTTTTTCATTTGATTTTTCCAGCTTTTGAAAAATAAAATTGCCAAGTAATTTTATATTACCTATATAAAATTATCAAAAACTTTAACCTAACGCATTATGAAAAAACAAGCATACAGAATTAGTAAAGCCGGATCACTCGATAATATAAAATTGGTTGAAGAAAATCTTAATGAACCTGCCAATAATGAAGTAACAGTTGAGGTAAAGACAATAGGTCTTAACTTTGCAGATTTGTTTGCCATTCAGGGACTTTATAGCGCAACTCCTAAAGGTAGTTTTATTCCAGGACTTGAATATTCAGGAGTAATTTTAAGTAAAGGTAAAGATATCAAGGACTATCAAGTGGGTAATAGAGTGATGGGAGCAATCAGGTTTGGTGCCTATACAACTCATCTTAACATTGATCATCGTTATATTATTAAATTACCTGAAGGTTGGAGTTTTGAAGAAGGAGCTTCATTCATAGTTCAGGGACTTACTGCTTATTATTCATTGGTTGAACTAGGGGATATTAAACAGAATTATACCGTTTTAATTCACAGCGCTGCAGGTGGAGTTGGAATTTATGCAAACAGAATTGCAAAAAAAATTAATGCGTACACAATCGGGACAATTGGTTCCGAATCGAAGAGAAATTTTGCAATTAATGAAGGCTTTGATGAAGTAATTGTTCGAAAAAATAATTTTGGTGAAAAACTTAAGCTTGCTTTAGGTGAGAGAAAACTTAATCTTGTACTCGAATCAATTGGAGGGAAAGTATTTGCAGAAAGTTTTAATGCCCTAGCACCTTCAGGAAGAATAATTATTTATGGGGGTGCACAATTTATGTCCGACTCATCCAGACCAAATTATTTCAATATTTTATACAAATATTTAACCAGACCAAAGGTCGATCCACTCTCCCTTTCAAATACTAATAAATCAATAATGGGTTTTAACCTTATTTATCTGTGGGAAAGACCTGATGAGTTAAGAAGTATGGCAGAAGAAATATTAAAAATGAACCTTAAACGACCACACATCGGTAAAGTTTATCCATTTAAAGATTTGATAAAAGCCTTAAAATATTTTCAGTCGGGAAAATCTATGGGGAAGGTCGTTGTGGAAGTTTAGTAGAAGATTTAACTTAACTCAAATTAAGAAAATAAGAATTGTAGTTAATTTAAATACTCTTTCAAATATTTTCCTGTCCAGGAATTTTCGACTTCAACAATTTCTTCGGGAGTGCCGGTTGCAACCACCTCACCACCCTTTTCGCCTGCTTCCGGACCGAGATCAATTACAAAGTCTGCGCATTTTACTACATCGAGATTGTGCTCGATAATGACTACAGAATTGTTCCTTTGCACAAGCATATTGAAGCAGTTGAGAAGTTTTGAAATATCATCAAAGTGAAGCCCGGTTGTTGGTTCATCAAAAATAAAAAGTGTGTGCTTGTTCTCTCTGCTTGCAGCAAGATGTGAAGCGAGCTTTACTCTCTGGGCTTCTCCTCCAGAAAGAGTATTTGATGGCTGTCCTAGCTTGATATACCCTAAACCTACATCGGAAAGTACCTGAAGAATCTTTTCTATTTTCCTGTGATCGTCGAAGAACATCAGAGCTTCATCAACGGTCATTTCTAAAACATCAACAAGGTTTTTTCCGCGATATGTAATCTCTCTGGTTTCTTTTTTGTAACGTGTACCATCGCAATCATCGCAAGTTAAGAACAGGTCTGCAAGGAACTGCATTTCAACTTTAATAAAACCATCTCCCTGACAGGTTTCGCATCTTCCACCCGGTACGTTAAAAGAAAAATATCCCGGTTTGTATCCTCTTGCTCTTGCCTGATGTGTGGAAGCAAACAGTTCGCGAATTTGCTCAAAGGCCTTTACATAGCTTATTGGATTTGACCTGGGTGATTTTCCTATTGGGGATTGGTCTACTATTTCAATTTCATCAATATATTTCGCACCATTTATGTCATCAAACTTTCCTAAATGCGACGGTGCCATTCCAAAATATTTTGTTACACCAGCGTACAACACATCGTGAATAAGCGTGCTCTTACCCGATCCGCTTACACCCGTTACGACTACAAGTCTATTAAGAGGAATTTCAATGGATATATTTTTTAAGTTGTTCTCTTTTGCTCCAATTATTTCAATACTTTTGGTTTTCTTCGTAATTCTTTTCTTTGGAAGAGGAATCTTCATCTTTCCAGATAGATATTTTCCT
>JAOTUT010000223.1 GCA_029863735.1 Ignavibacteria bacterium | reverse complement strand
TTCAATATTATACAGACAGAGACACTAATTCATACATTAATAACGGCTATCTTGTAATTCAAGCTTTAGAAGAAAATTATAGTGCATGGAACTACACTTCTGCAAGATTAAAATCACAGGGTAAAAGATTCTTTAAGTATGGTAAAATATTGGCAAGAATAAAACTTCCTTATGGAAAAGGACTATGGCCTGCATTCTGGATGCTTGGTGAGAATTTCCCGGTTGTTGGTTGGCCTGATTGTGGCGAGATTGATATTATGGAGATGATTGGTGGGCCAGGCAACGATAATACAGTACATGGGACTGCTCACTGGGAGGACGGGAATGGACAGCATGCTCAGTACGGTGGCAGCTATTCATTGTCCTCTGGAATTTTTGCAGATAATTTTCATTTATTTTCAATTATATGGGACGAATCACAAATTAAATGGTACGTTGATAATCAATTATATCATATAATTGATATCACACCCGGTACATTAAGTGAATTCCATGAAGATTTTTTTATAATTTTAAATGTTGCTGTTGGAGGGAATTGGCCTGGCCCACCCGATTCTACTACTGTTTTTCCTCAAAAGATGGAAATAGATTACGTAAGAGTATATAAAGATGGCCCCAGTTCAGTTGAAGATGGATCAAATGTTCCGAATGAATTTAATCTTTATCAAAACTATCCAAATCCATTTAACCCCACAACAAAAATTAAATACCAAATACCAGAATTAAGTCACGTTACAATCAAGATTTATGATGTGATAGGAAATGAGATAGGCACATTAGTGAAGGAAGAAAAATCTATTGGAAGTTATGAGGTTGAGTTTAATGCAACAAGATTACCAAGTGGAATTTATTTTTATAGACTTCAAGCAGGAGATTTTATCCAAACTAAAATGATGATCTTGATGAAGTAAGTTGATAAAAAAAGTTAATTAAAGGTAGTTTATCATAGGAATATTAAAAAAACCCCTAAGTTATTGTAAACTAAGGGGTTATGCGGAGAGTCAGGGACTTTCCGCACTATCCGAAAAGCTGCAAAAAATTAATAAAAACGAATCTTTTTTGCGAAGGTCTCCAAAACGTCTCCACCTTAATTGTAAATCATATAAAATATAAAACCATTTGGTAATAAATATTCATTTCCAAATGAGCTCTGATTAATTGGTTAATTTTGTTACGATCACATTTAATAATTGATTCGCTATTAATATAATGTAAAGTAGTCTGACTCCTATCAATGAAAGTTTGTGGGGGTATTTTATTTCTAATCTCCAAACAGCATTCCACAGGTCATCACTCCCACACCAGACCTCAATCACATAGGAGTTGAAAATTTGTTGCTTGATGCCTGCGCTTGCCTCCGCTGCGTGTGCATTTTTTATTATACCTATCGTGGAATCCAGTTTGGAACTATTTAAAAGTGTTCTCATCTTTTTATAATAATTTCTATTCAGCAAGTGTGTAAAGAACTACAAGGAAGATGAAATTCTTAATCTTTTTGATACCTTTAAAACCCTTTGAATCATTCCAGGAAAAAGTTACAACTTGCTTCAATAGGGGGAAGAGCTGAAGAATTTCTTCAATTTCACTAAAGCGTTTTGTCCATTGATTGGCAATTATTTTAGAAAGGAGTCTTCTGAGCAAAGGAGCGATTAGAAAGAACCAAAGTATTATAATTATTATTGCTCTGACAACCATCAAAATAATGTCAACTGCATCGCTCGTAACCCATTCGGGCAGAAAGAATGATAAACCCAATGCAATCAAAAAGAACATCAGAATTAATATTCCGGAAGGTTTCTGAAACCAGTGCTTTTTATGAGCAGTTTGATTGATTACAATTTCTGATTTTCTAAATTCAATAATTTTCTTCCCAGCATCGGGTTCAGCATTATCTAAGTATTTTACTAATTTCAAAATGAATAAACCTAACAACAAACCGGCTAACACGTGAATCGCAATGTAGGTAATGATAATTAAGTGACTAAATTCAAATTTTTCAATTATCCCAAACTGATTCAGGATCGAATTAACAAAATCATCAACTGTCATCCAGAAATTTTGCCCAAATAAAATTGTAACAATTAATATTTTCTGAACAGCAGTAATAAACTGAATAAATATTGAGAAAGCGGGAATTGATATATTTCTGAATCTTTTGGATGAAAAGAATAATTCTCCTAACAATCCCTGAGCAATAACAGCGATTGCAGCTGTGATTGGTGTATAGGGACTGACTAAAAATTTTATTACTATGACTAAAAATGTAGATCTAAAAATCGTGCCCCTACTTTTGGAAAACTGTCCAATTAGGGAAATGAAAAGAGTTGCAGCACCCGCTATGATAATACCTTTAAATGGTAGTCTTGTTATGTGAAGTACGCCTCCCAAACCTGCTTCACTCAGAGCCCAGAATGCTGTCAATCGCTGGACAGGACTACGAGTTCTTAAACTTATCTTATCAGTGGATATTTCTATGGTAGGTGATTCAATCACTTTAAGCATTAAAAAATATTATTGTATTTACTTTTTATTATTGATGTTGAAGCTGCCTGTAGGAAACAGATTGAATTTCACCGGCAATGCTGAGAAAGATTTCTTTGGCGGTGCTGCTACCAATTACTAAACATTCATAACTTTATTAAACTCCGCACCGATTTTACCTTGTTTACAAAAATTGGAAACCATGAAATTTGCAGAGTGTTTTGCCTGAATAGTGAGAGCTTCGTTTAAATCGGCACTGCATGAATCAATTATAGTATCCAAAATAGCTTTTCTGGCTGCTTCCATTCCTGGATTTTCCGCTGGTTTTAATCTAATATAGGAGGGCATCGCAGCTAATGCTTTGTTATTTACTTCTCGCCTTGGAAAATTATTACTTTTGCCGTTAACAATTTTCCAAACAGCCTGCAAAGCTTCTTGATGTGGAGCGGCAAAATCAACAAGCCAGCCGACAGCATCTTTTGCACTCACTTGTTTTCCTTCAAGTAAAAGTGCGAGAAGTTTCGTCCAATCTTCTGTTTTTGTTTTTCTGAATGACCAGTGACATCCTTCCATTCCTGGAACTACCGGCAGTGTAACTTCCGGCATACCTAATTTGGCATCGTCAACTGAAACTAAATAGTAACAGTGCATAAGTAATTCTAAAAATCCACCCAGACAGCGCTTTCCATTAATATATCCAACTGAAATTTTAAATTCATCGTGAAGTCTACGTGCGGTCTTTGACCAGGAGTGTGAAATTCTAAATCCTTCTTCAACATTTTCTAAAGCAGGGAAAAAGTCGCTGGTATCTGCGCCAACCATTTGAGTTGCAAGATGAAAGTCCCCGGTTACAATTATGTTTTTAATCTTTTCAGCAAGCAACCAATCAATAGCGCGGTTGAGTTCTATATCTACATCACTGTTGTAACTTTCACGACTGATAGTAATTACTCCTGCATTTCCATCGTGTTCAGCGTTTACGTAAAGTTGCTGCCATTCTGGTTCATCCAACTTCTTAAACACTTCTGGGTACCAACAATCTTTTCCTGCTTCGGGGTAAAGTTTATGATAGCTCTCAACTCTTTTGATCGTTTTGTCCAATCCATTCCTTCGGATATCCGCTAAAACTCCTGGTTGAAATTGCGCGCAGAGCTCACCAATAGCATTCATGCAGGAAAGATGACTTCGTTTTTCTTGAAGCAAAAGACTCGTCATTTGGTAAAGCGATCCTTTAATCCAGTTTAAAAACTCTTGCTCTTCCTTATTATTAAGACTCCAGTCAACGACAGGTCTGAAATGATTTGGCGGATACCAGTTTTGTCCGCTGTCCTTTCGCTCTACTAAATCTGTGGTCGGTTCAAAAAGTTTCCCATAATTATTCGATAAATCATGAAGGCAGGACCACGTTAAAAAGTTGGCTCCGGTAGCACCGATTGAATCATGCGCTCTGAATGGATTAGGGCCTATAACCTTTCTCACATATTTATCTATTTTCCAGAAGGGCATATTAGTAGCTTCGTGATATCTAAGTGCGGCAAGTGTCATCCCACAGAAAAGAACATCGAGTACAAACGACCAGTTATCGCTTACCGGAATCGGTACTAATCCTAATGCCCATAAAAGTTTTGTAATACCGGAAGTTTCCGTTTCCA
>JAOTUT010000224.1 GCA_029863735.1 Ignavibacteria bacterium | reverse complement strand
TGGAATTTCTTCCGGATCAAAATTTGTGTGACAGGAAATGCATTTTAATTTTGAATGGCCCGAGGAACCGAATTTACCTTCACTTACGAAAATGGGAACTTCTTTGCCGTCCTTATCCATTGTAAACGTATCATCATCATGACACATCAAGCAATCATCATTCGATTGCGAATATCCATTTGTAAATAATAAAATAAAAACACCCATAATGAATATGAGTGTTCTTTTGTTAAAAAATGTTGGGGTCATTTATAAATACTGCCAATTAAATAGTCATTGTGAATTACTTTTCAGATTCAATCTTTAGTGAAACAAGCCAATCTGATAATGCATTAAGTTCTGCTTCAGAACCTTTAAATTTTACTTTATGGTTTTTATCGTTAATCTGTGACTCTTTGAGTAAGTAAGTTTTAATTACTTCGGCATCCCCTACAGAACCAGAATTTGATAAATCTGTTGCATCATCTTTTTTAGATGTGATTTCATTTGATGTTACTGTGTGGCAGTTATTACATTTGCTCTCAATGAATATCTGCTTACCATCCAAATCCTTATCCTGTGAAAAGGAAAATGCGAAAGCAAAGAGTGCCACAATTGCAGAAATAAATAAAACATATAGGAATGTGTCTTTCATTTTTTTGCCCTGATTTGTTTAAGTTTTTATCTTGTAACAATTAGTTGCTATTTACTAACAAAGACAATACCATCAAAAATGCTTTTATTTCAAATAAAATATGAAAGTATGCTTCTATCAATTCTCAGCCATGAGAAAGGATTTAATTGTTAATTCGCATATTTTGGAAATAAAGAGCCTTTTGATAATAAGTTTACATTCATACATTCATACATTCTTCATTCACATGTCAATTAAATTTGTAAGATGCACCTAACAATTTCTAATAATGTAAAAGTTTAAGTCTTATTCTTTATAAATAATGCTGTACTTTTTGATCAATCTATGTAGAGTCCTTCTATCCAATCCGCATTCTTGAGCAGTCTTGGATATATTTCCCTGGTTCTTTTTAAGGTGATGAGTCAGGTATTCAACTTCAAACTTTTCAATGATCGATTCCTTAGCATTAATATAATTCAATAAGAATAATTCCTTATCAAATTTTCCTGAATTTTCTTTTATGGGGACTGGAAGATCTTTAATCTCGATGGTGGCTCCAGTGCATAAAACAGAGATCCTTCCAATTACATTTTGAAGCTCTCTGATGTTGCCTGGCCAGGAGTAAGTTTTAAAAGCATTCTCAGCTTCTGCATTGAATTTTTTCTCGATTTCATCCTTCCGTTCACAAATCTCACGCATAAAATGAATTGATAAAGGGATTATATCTTCAATCCTTTCTCTCAGAGGTGGAACTTCAATCACAAACGAACTTAATCTGTAATATAAATCTTCGCGAAAACTATTATTATCAACAGCTCTTTTTAAATCTTTATTGGTTGCTGCAATTATTCTTACATCGATTTCAATTTCTTCCTGACCACCAACCCTTCTTATTTTTTTCTCTTCCAACATTCTCAATAATTTTACCTGCAGGGTTTGACTAAGTTCACCAATCTCATCGAAAAAGAAGGTACCATGGCTAGCGAATTCAAGCAGACCTGGTTTTGTCTTCACTGCACCTGTAAAAGCCCCCCGTTCATGGCCAAACAGTTCACTTTCAAAAAGATTTTCTGGAAGAGCACCGCAGTTTACTGGTATGAAGGGATCAGATGAACTTTTACTTAACTTATGAATTGCACGTGCAACAAGTTCTTTACCGGTTCCACTCTCTCCTGTTATTAAAACATTCATATTGGTGGTGGCCATTCTTTCAATTATCCTTATAACTTCTTCCATACGCTGGCTTTTAAAAATAATTCCTTCAAAAGCTTTAGCTTTTTTCGTTGGGTCAGTATCAGCACGGTTTCCGGGCTTCGGTGTAAGAGCACGATCAATCGATTCAAATAATTTTTTCGAAGTAAATGGTTTTTCAAGAAAGTCAAATGCTCCAAGTTTCATTGCCTCTACACTTGCTTCAATTGTCCCATATCCAGAGATGATTATTACCGGTGTTTCGGGATGAATTTTTCTGACTGTATTTAATATCTCAATACCCGATACATCATTCATCTTTAAGTCACTAATGATAAGATCGAATTTATTCTTTTGAACTAATTCAATTCCCATTAGGGGTTCTTGAACGAGAGTTAAATCAAATTCCGGTTTGAAGGAGATAATTTTCTTCAAACTCTCAAGCATTTCAAATTCATCATCAATTATCAAAATCTTTTTCATCTTAATCAGCTTTCCTTTTTGAAATCTAAGTTAAATGTAGTACCACTGCCTACCTTACTCCGGCAATTAATACCAATACCATGTGACTTGCAGATATTCTGTACAATATAGAGTCCAAGGCCGGTTCCTTCTCCATGTAGCTTAGAGGTATAAAACGGGGAAAATATTTTGTCAATATTCTCAGGTTCAATTCCGGATCCATTATCTTCAATAGACACTGTCAGGATACTATCATTTGCAGATTTCAGTTCTACTTCTATGGTTCCATCATTACTAATAGCATCTGCCGCATTGAGAATAAGATTTGTCATAATCTGTTCTATCTGCAAATCATCGGCTATTACAGTTGAATTCTTTACTTCTGAATTAAAAGAACATTTAATATTTCTTTTTTTCAACAACGGTTGAAGAATAATTATACTTCGCGATATTGTTCCTTTAATGTCAATTTTTCTTCGATTACTCTGACTTTGTTTGCTATGCCGCAGAAGATTTTTTGTTATAGTTGATATTTTATTTGTCTGGTCTAATATTGTCTTAAGGTCTTCTGAATAAGGCTCAAGTTTTGGCTTATTTGACATTTCCATTTCTAAATAATCAGCCCTGGACATAATAACTGCTGTGTGATTATTTACTTCATGGGCAATCTGCGAAGTTAGTTCACCTAGGGTTGTTAACCTGTCGGCTCTTTGCAGTTGTTCGAAGTGAAGTTCATCAATTTGCTCTTTAGATGTTCTAAGTTTTAATACCATAAGATTAAATCTCATAAAGACGTTTCCCATTTCATCATTTCTTTTCACAGGCAGATTTATGTCAAGATTACCTCCTTCAACCATTTTTAATGCATTATTCAAACCTGCAAGTGGTTTGTTAATAAAAGAATTAAATATAAAATATAAACCAATGAATAAAAGAAGAATCACAGCACCGGCAAGAAATATCATATGAGTTGCACCCGTAAAAAAAACAGTTTCGGCTTTTGTTAAATCGGTCTCCAAATTTAGAAAGGCTATCGGATTTTTTGAGACTTCATGACAGGATTGGCACTTTTGTTCATTAATTATTGGTTCAGTTATAGAGTATGCCCCCTCTTTATTGATCAACCGGACAGAAGCTTCATTTAGATTCTTAAGTTTGATATGATCAGGGGCAATTTCTGATAGTTCTTTTCCTACTTCACTTGTCTTGGAGGTATATTTTATTACACCTCTCTCATTAAAAATTCTTATATACGTTACGCTTTCAAGTCTTCCAAGTGTTGACACAATCTCCTGAATATTTTTTTTGTCTCCCTGCATCATCGCATTGTACAGTTCGTAACGGAGCAAGTTGGTGGTAGTATTCAACATGAGACGAGAGCGTTGGTTAAAATTTTCCCGAAACTGATGGACTAGAATATAGACTGGAATACCGGTACTGATAATAATAAACAATACAGACGTAAGAATGAACTTACTTCTAATTGTTTTAAACATGATAATTAAGTTTTACCAAATATTTATAATAGTGAAAATTTATTAATACAAAATTACACAATTCAATTTTTGTTAACTAAATAAAAAAATGTGTGTCGCTAAAATGCCTCACTGGGGTATCGGAGTCTCTAATTATTCAATCCCGGATTTTATTTAGTAATCTAGACTCAATTTAAATTAATCAAATGTTTGAGATTCTCTCATAGTTTCAAACTTTTCCATGGAAAAATTTACATTATTTAAAACTTTATATAAGTAAATCATTGGCACCAGTGTTGCAAATGTATTCACAATGAAAATTTTAGCAATATCTGCGGACAATATATTGATTAGCCTGGTGAATTCGTTTGCTTCAGAGTGTGACCATCACT
>JAOTUT010000222.1 GCA_029863735.1 Ignavibacteria bacterium | reverse complement strand
AAGTTTTATTGCATGTTCATGTTCCAATGCCAGCTGAGTTCTTAGCCGATGACGATGAAGATAAATTCTTGTTGAAGTTATAAATACCATAATGAATACAAATCCATATAACATATATGACCACCACGTAGCCCACCAGGGTGGATGTATTATTACTTTAAGGGATATTCCTGCCTTATTCCAAACTCCATCATTGTTTGACCCTCTAATTCTCAAAGTATATTCACCAGGGTCAAGATTAGTATAAGTCATAGCTCTATCCTTGGCATCTGTTTGAATCCAGTTTTTATCAATTCCTTCCATGAAGTATTCATATTGATTTTTTTCTGGGCAATGAAAATCCAGTGCTACGATTTCGAAGGATATAATGTTTTCGTCGTAAGTTAGCTCGATGGTATCTGTTACAGTAATTGACTTCTTCAAAACGGTACGTCCAAGTATTGTATCGTAGCCGACGGCAACAGGTTTATGAAGAATCTGAAAGTCTGTAATTGCTATTTGTGGAATATTAGGATTTTTTGATAACTCACCAGGATTGAAGTAATTAACGCCGTTAGGTCCGCCAAAATACATTTCACCATTTGAGCTTTTATAATATGCCCAGTTATTAAATTCGTCACCCTGAAGTCCGTCGCTTTTATCATAATTAATGAATGACTCATGCTCAAAGTTGAATTTAGAAATTCCTTTGCCTGTACTTATCCATAGGTTTCCGGAGTTATCTGATAATATTCCACAAATAATATCATTAGGTAATCCATTTTTTTCACTGTAACGTTTAATTTTATTTTTTTCTGTGTCAAATCTATTTAATCCTGCACCATTAGTACCGATCCAGAGTACTCCATTTTCATCATCGCAAATGGCAGAAATAAGATTGCTGCTGAGACTGTTAAGTTTATTTGGATCATGTTCAAAAAATATAAAGTCATCTGTTTGGCGGTTGTACTTCATTAAACCACCTCCGTAAGTTCCTATCCACAGGTTGCGAGACTTATCTTCATAAAAAGCAAATACTAAATCCGGTTTTATACTTTTTGGATCTGTTGGGTCGTGCTTGTAATGAATAAATCTATTTTGCTTTCGATTGAATTTATCCAATCCATTGCCCGAAACTCCAACCCATAGATCACCGTAACTGTCACAGAATATTTGTGAAACTGCATTTGTGCTGATACTATTATGATTAGCAGGATCGTGCTGAAAGCGAATAAATTTATTCGTTTTCCTGTCAAATCTGTTTATGCCTGCATTATCAGTGGAAACCAACAGATAACCTTCTTCATCTTCGCAAATGGAATAAATATCGTTGCTACTTATACTACCTAAATCATTCCGATTATGAAAATAATGAGTAAACTTATTATTCCTTTCGTCAATCCTGTTTAAGCCTCCGCCTGCAGTTCCTACCCAAAGTTCACCAAATCTATCTTTATAAATAGCATAAACTGAGTTACTGCTAAGACTATTATTATTTTTCGGATTAAGAGAGTAAGTCAGAAACTTCTTTTTTATCCTGTCATATTTATTCAAGCCACCGCTCCAGGTTCCAAACCAAATAATACCTGAACGATCCTCATAAATAGTAAATATTTCATCGTCACTTAAACTGTTTGAATTATTATAATCTTTACGAAAAACAGTAAATGTTTCATTAACACTATCGAATAAATTTAATCCCCCCTGAAGAGATCCAATCCATAAGAAGGATTTAGAGTCGCCATAAACTATCCAGGCATCGTTATCACTCAGGCTCTTTGGATTATTAGGATCGTGTTTATAACATTTAAATTTGTTCGAAGATGGATCGTATTTGTTTAATCCTCCGTCACGGGTACCTATCCACAAATTGCCGAATGGATCTTCATAGATTGAAGCAATTTTATTGCCGCTAATACCTTTAGCATCATTATCCAAATGCTTGAATGAAATGAAGTGCTGTTTTTCTTTTATGTACTTATTTAATCCATTTGCAGCGGTACCAACCCACAGATCATCATTTCTATCTACATGAACATCATAAATTTCATTTGCACTCAGACTATATGGATCATCAGGATTATGTTTATAATGATGAAATATTCCCGTCTTCAATTCGAAATAATCCACTCCACTTTTCTCAGTACCAACCCAGAGATTGCCGGATTTATCAAAACTTAAAGCAAATATTCCACCGGGAGAAATACTTGCAGGATCATTGGGATTATGTTGATACCGGGTAAACTTTTCAGTTGCCCGATTAAACATATTAAGTCCGCCTTCCCATGTCCCAATCCAGATATCACCATTACTATCTTCACATAAAGATCTTATCTGATTATCGCTTATACTTGAGCTATCGTCAGGAGAATTTTTGTAAACTATAAAATTATAACCATCATATTTATTAAGACCGTTGTAAGTACCTATCCATAAGAAACCTCTGCTATCCTGAAGCAAACAAAGGACTGTATTAGCCGATAGCCCATCATCGATAGTTAGTTGCTCGAATTGGATATCTCTCTTTTGTGCAAAAGAAAAAAAGAATATTAATACAATTAAGGAAATTATTTTACTAATATTGCCCAATATTATAATCTTCTTTGATTATGATTAATAATTATTATCACAATAAGTGGATACTGGTCCTCACCATATATCGCATTACCTTTTAGAATTACTCTTAATCACTAGGAACGATTATTATTCTTGGAGGGGCAGTCGCCCATCCACCACTGGTTATACAGAGTACTTCCATTTTTATTTCAAAATCTGCAGTTAAATTACTTTTTACAGTAAAAGTGTTACTTTCCATAGGTGCTTTGATACCATTACTATCAATATGTATTATTAAAAAATAACCAACATTTTCAAAGAAACTACTGGCATTTCTGATGAGAATTGAGAATTCACCGCTTATTGCTTTAAACTTTACAAAGTCACCCGGATTAGCTACCAACGCGAATGGATTAGCAAAATTATCTATCTCACAATTGAATACCCAAACCAATGTATCCCCACCCAGTGGCACAGGGTTATTAGCTAACAGATTTTGGTGGGGGATAAATGATGTAAGAAAAAGAAGGATGAGAATTTTTAAAAAGTTTTTCATCTTTTACTCCTTTGAATTTTTAATAAAGATTTGTTTAATTCCCCAGAAGAAAATTTATATTGAAAAAAATTATAATGGTGTGCGTTGCAGATATGAATATCAGGTAAGAGTGTTAATTGAAACGTTTGGTCTGAAACAAATTTTTGTTTCATGGAATTTTCCCTGATTATTAATCAGGGAAAGAATGAACTATTTATGTTCATCTTTTAAACTGCCCTCCACTTTTAAATTACGTCCAACAATAATTTGCTAAATGAAAAGTTAAGAAGCAAGGAAATAATAATAAGTAGTACCTACACTTGCTATTTAGCAAACGGTAAATGAGATGTTACAGTTTAAGTTATAACATGAAAAGATTTGTTTTTAATAAAAATAGCTCTGTCTATTAATTGAACAGGGCATTTTTACCTAAGAAAATTCAGCAATAATTTTATAAAAAATTATTTCTAGCGCTCGCTTGGTGGGTAGCCAAATTTATCCTTGAAGCACCGACTAAAGTATGCGGGACTGGAGAAGCCAACCTTGTAAGAAATTTCTGATATTGAGAATTCTTTACTTTGAATCATATCTTTTGCTTTATTTAATCTTACTGTTCTTAAAAACACACTTGGAGAGTTACCAGTCAGAGCTTTCAGCTTTCTGTAAATTTGTGTCCTGCTCATCCCGACTTCTTCCGATATTTCCTCTATACTGAATTCTTCTTCAGAAAGATGGGCTTCGATTACATTCATAACTTTATTTATAAATTTTTCGTCTAGGGGGTTTAATGTCGGTTTGTCTTTTAATTTCTGAACAATTGCTCCTGAACTGAATTTCTGCTGCAGGAGTATTCTTGTCTCAATCAAGTTTTTTATTCTCGCCATCAGTTCTTTTGTGTCGAATGGTTTCGTCAGATAATCATCGGCTCCTAATCCTAAACCTTCCAATCTGCTGTCCCTATCAGATTTTGCTGTTAATAAAATTACAGGAATGTGACTGGTTTTTTCGTCCTGCTTAATTCGTCGCATCATTTCGTAACCATCCATTTTCGGCATCATAACGTCGCTGATAATTA
>JAOTUT010000221.1 GCA_029863735.1 Ignavibacteria bacterium | reverse complement strand
GAAGATGAAAATTCTCTGCAATTACCCGGATTACTATTATAAATCGAGTGAAGTTTAAATTTCTTTGAAACTACCAAATTAAGGTATTGTCCAAGAAGCCCACTGCCACCTGTAATTAATACTTTCTTCATTCATTATACCAAATTTTTGACTTATTCTATCAGCAATTTAGCAATAGATTTGATTTCATTTTTAATACTTATCTATTCTTTGGATTTACTTCAAGCCTTTGGTAAATTTATAAATTATCAAACGGAATTATATGTATAAAACAATAATAATTGCCATTCTATTCTCAACTGGCACAATGGTTTATGGTCAGGCAGGTCAATTCTTTGATGCACCCTTCGGAGGTGGAATTGGCTACGTGCCAGCCTGGTACATTCCAAATGTTGATCCTGTAAATGTTCAGTTGAGTCAAATTGGTATGCCAGAACTTTCTACAAGCGGTTTCTATTCATCGGGAATTGCCGGTTTTCTTTACTTAGGATTTGTAAAAAATTTAAGAATTGGCGGAATGGGTTTTGGAGGCTCACTTTCAACTTCACAGACTAGTGGTAATGTCAATAAAGAAGTTGTATATAGTCTTAGTGGCGGTGGTGTTACCATTGAGTACACTCTTCCATTTGTAAAAAATCTTGGCTTATCAGTTGGTGCCGTAATTGGGGCAGGTAGCCTGCAACTGGATTTCTATCGCAATAGTGGAAATTTTTCGTGGCAGGGAACTTGGGAAGAATTTAATGATCCTAATGTTCCATCAGATAATTATTACGGTAAGTTAAGAAATCACTTTTGGATGATCACTCCAACTATAAACCTTGATTATCCTATTTACAGGTTTGTGTTATTAAGGCTCGGTGTTGGTTATCAGTTTGCTTTTGCTGATGATTGGAAAGCAGATAATGATCAACCTGTATCAAACATTCCATCTGATTTAAATAGTAATTCATTTTTTATTCAATCAGGAATCTTCGTAGGATTCTTCTCTTTTTAATTATGAAAAAAATTCTTGTAACCGGCGGTGCAGGATTTATCGGCAGTAATTTTATTAACCATATTCTCAGAAAGCGTGATGATATTTTCATTGTTAATCTTGATAAGTTGACTTATGCTGGAAATCTCCAAAATTTAAAGGGTGTTGAAGATCATCAAAACTATACATTCATAAAAGGTGATATTGTTAACGACGAATTGGTTAGCTATATTTTTCAGAAATATGATATATCACATGTTATAAACTTCGCAGCAGAATCGCATGTTGACCGAAGCATTCTTGGTTCTGAAATTTTCTTCAGGACGAATGTTTTGGGAACAAATGTACTTCTTGAAAATGCAAAACGATTTGGGGTTGAAAAATTTGTCCAGATATCTACTGATGAAGTCTACGGCAGCCTCGGCCCGGAAGGTCAATTTGAAGAAACAACTCCACTGCAGCCAAACAGTCCATATGCAGCAAGCAAAGCAGCTGCAGATATGATGGCACTTGCTTTTTATCATACATATCAAGTCCCTGTTGTAATTACAAGATGTTCAAACAATTATGGTCCCTACCAATTTCCTGAGAAATTAATTCCGTTAATGATTATTAATTCCTTAAAGAATAAAAAACTCCCAGTTTATGGTGATGGATTAAATGTTCGAGATTGGATTTATGTAATTGATCATAATAAAGCTGTTGAAATGGTTTTAGAAAAAGGAAAATTAGGTGAAGTTTATAACATCGGTGCAAATACTGAGAAACCAAATATTGAAATAGTAAAACTTATACTAAATCAGATTGGTAAAACGGAGGATCTGATTGAGTATGTTAAAGACCGACTCGGCCATGATAGAAGGTATGCAATCAATTCATCTAAAATTAAAAAAGAACTAGAATGGGAAGCAGAACATTCTTTTGAAGATGCCATGAAGGATACAATTAATTGGTTCAAAGTTAACGAGAAATGGTGGAAAGAGATCATCTCTGGTGATTATCAATATTATTACAAATTGCAATATTCTTCCCGGCCAATAAAGGAATAACGAGGTTTATGAAGATGAATATAAAAGCTTTAATTTGTTTTTTAATTTTATTTTACCTGACTGCATATCCGCAATTTTCTCAAGACAAGACAACTAAATCTGACTTGATGAATATGGGAACAATAAGTGTAACAATAGGCGGATCATTCCCAATAAATGGTACTTATCCTGCTTTCATAACTGATAGAGTTGATGAATTTATTTCGAGGATGTACGCAAAAGCAGTTGATCTAACAGTTACAATGACAACTGACCCGGAGATCTACAGAAAACTAAAACAAGATCTAGATAATTTCGCTTTAAGAGGAATAAAACTAAAACGAGCAACTGGTGAAGAACTGGAAGTTGATTTGCAAAAATTCAGACTAACTGGTGATTTTGCTTACAATCCATACCTTAAAAATGATGATGTTATAGTTTTTCCTGCTAATGATATCAGCCGAAACTTCTTTGCGGTATCTGGTGCAGTTAACTTACCCGGAACTTTTTATTATGTTGAGGGAGACAATCTTGGTGATGCACTTGAGTTGGTAGATGGTATTAATTCCTCATATGATGATGTCTCAAGTGTCGAAGTTTCAAGATTATCATATGATGGTCAAAGCGAAACTAAAATTACAATTGGAATTGATGAAGAATTCCCGATTCAAAGAGGGGACAGGTTTAGATTTCTTGCTTTTGAAACCCAGAAAAAAAACTTTTCTGTTACAGTTATAGGTGAAGTCAATATTCCTGGAATTGTGCCCATCACAAGAGATAATACAACGTTATATGAAGTTATTCAATCTTGTGACTGGTTCACATCTTATGCCTCTTTAAGAAGAGCAAGGGTGTATTCACAGAATAGTCTAGCAATTCTTTTAGAGAGACAATATGGAATCAAGTTAGAAGATCAACCGGATCTTGAGGATCCTAAAATTAGAAGTATAATACTGAATCTTGAATTAGCAATGATGTATAGAATGTCCAACGTTGTTGAAGAAGACACTAATTATTTTAATCTCGAAAACCAGTTAAGAGTGCTGATTGAAGGTAGCTCTTTGGATTTTAATAAAATTAGTGATCCTGAATCCGACATCGCCAAATACAAGGTGCAGAGCGGAGATATAATTATTGTTCCTGCAATCCAAAATTCAATTTATGTCTTTGGCCAGGTCTTAAGACCAGGTTATGTTACATTTATTGAAGGGAAAGATTACGATTATTATGTAAATGAGGCAAGTGGTATTGGCGAGTTAGCCGAAGAGGATGATATCATGGTAATAAAAGGTGGATCAAGAGCCTGGATTTCTGCAGATAGTGATTCTATTACAATCGAAGAAGGTGATTACATTTATGTGCCAAAAGAGAGTTTAAGAAGTACAAGATCTTACATATTGGAATATTCAGTTTATCTGAGTGTATTGGCGAGTATTGCTGCTATATTATTGTCCGTAGTGACGATTGCAAAAAATTAAAGTGGCTTGACTTTGATTTATTAAACAATATATTTGAATCCTTAATTTGATGTTCTTTTGTAAGCTGTGATTAATCCTATGCGCGGATAAAATTATAGAATATATTTTCCCTTCTTAATTTGACTTTATTATATAAAGAGAGTAAATTTACAGCCCTTCATTTTTGAAGGTTTTATTTTGTTCTTTGAAAGAGTGAGTGCGTTTAATCTGTTAATTAAACGGTTTCAACAAAGCGTACAAATACACGCCAGATTACAAAAGTATTAAACTCTACTACGGAGAGTTTGATCCTGGCTCAGGACGAACGCTGGCGGCGTGCTTAACACATGCAAGTCTACGAGAACGAGGTAGCAATATCTTTATTAAAGTGGCGCACGGGTGAGTAACACGTAAGTAACCTACCTTTAGATTTGGAATAACCCCGAGAAATCGGGGCTAATACCGAATGATGCAGCGGCACCTCATGGTGATGTTGTTAAAGTCTATACGGCGTCTAAAGATGGGCTTGCGTCTGATTAGCTAGTTGGTGAGGTAACGGCCCACCAAGGCTACGATCAGTAGCTGGTCTGAGAGGATGATCAGCCACACTGGAACTGAGACACGGTCCAGACTCCTACGGGAGGCAGCAGTGAGGAATATTGGGCAATGCCCGGAAGGGTGACCCAGCAA
>JAOTUT010000220.1 GCA_029863735.1 Ignavibacteria bacterium | reverse complement strand
TTAAGCGTTCATAACTTCAGTGAAATTTGGATAATAGATCATAGCACAACTACTCAAGAAGCTGCAGGGCACACTGGCGGCAACAGCGGCATGGGTGGTGATCTATTGTATCGATGGGGAAATCCTAAGACTTACAAAAGAGGTAACATAACCGATCAGAAATTATTTGCTCAGCATGATGCACACTGGATTGAAAACGGGCTTCCCGGAGAAGGGAACATTTTAATTTTTAACAACGGAAGATTCCGCCCGGGTGGTAATTTTTCTACAATAGATGAAATCGTTCCTCCGGTTGATCAAAATGGGAGCTACGCACTTAATCCTGATTCCACATTTGCACCCGATACTTCATTTTGGACTTATACTGCTCCTAATCCCCTCGATTTTTTTGCAGCGAATTACTCCGGTTCGGAAAGACAGCCAAACGGAAATACGTTAATATGTGATGGTCCTTCAGGTGAATTTTTTGAAGTTACAAATGAGGGTGAAATAGTTTGGCTATATATAAATCCTGTAATTGCTTCGGGGCCAATGAGACAGGGAGATCCAATACCAGTAGGTCAGAACAGGGTTTTCAGAACCTATCGTTATGCACCAGCTTACCCGGGATTTATAGGTAAAGATCTTACGCCCGGCGATCCAATCGAACTCGATCCAATTAATAACGTTTTTAATAATCAGGATTTAGCTCCCACAGAATTTAAACTATTTCAAAATCATCCAAATCCGTTTAATCCATCAACAAAAATTCGATTCACTGTCGTGAGAAATGAATTTGTTAATTTAAGTGTTTATAACGCGTTGGGAAAGATTGTAGCTATCCTTATTAATGAAGAAAAGCAAGCTGGTGACTATGAAATACTTCTTAACGCTTCTGAATATGCAAGCGGAGTTTATTTTTACAGGTTAACAGCTTATAATTTTTCGAGCGTAAAAAAGATGTTATTACTCAAATAAAAGCGTATTAAACAGTTTGAACCTAAACTCATGAATCTATACATTAAAACACAACTCCAAAACATTTTTTATTAGGATAAACAAATGAAGTGTTACCATAAACTCTGTTTAGCATTAGTGATTCTATTTACAACAATCCTAGTAGTCCCCTCCCGAACAATTGCGCAGCAAGAAAAACCATTTCAATATGTATCACCCAAGCCTAGTTCCGAAATGGTTTCTAATGAGACCAATATCATTCTCCGGCATACGGATAAGCTTCAGGAATCAACTATAATCCAAAGCTTAATTTCAGTGATGGGTTCTAAAAGCGGGGTTCATACAGGAGATTTTCTTCTTTCAGACGATAACCAGACTATTGTCTTTAATCCGCACAAAGCATTTGCTTTCGACGAGGATGTTAATGTCTCGGTTCAGCAAGGTATAAAGACAGATACAAATTTTGAATTGCCCGGATATTCGTTCAGCTTTAAAACTGAAACTGAAGGAATAACCCAAGTTTATGATGGAGTTTTTGATGAAGATATAAATGTAAAAGGGAACCTGTCTTATAATTCCGTGGGAGAAAATTTATTTTTAGATACACTTCCTGCACCGCCTATTACAATTGATTCTCTTAATAATCCAAGTGCCGGTTATATATTTATGGCTACTTGGGACCGAAATTTACCTCATTTATATGGTAACTTTATTTTTATACTCGATAGTGTTGGGCATATTATAGACTCAGTTAGGGTTAACGGTGCACCTTATGATTTCCAAATTCAACCAAATGGTCTGCTTTCCTATGCTTTTGGTAACTTCGCAGGTAATGTCCCCGGTCCTGGAGAAGAACTGCAACACATAGTACTCGATAGTACTCTTGCGGTTGTAGATAGTTTTAAAATGAAAAACGGTTACGTGGCCGATTTTCATGAATTCCTAATGCTGCCCAATGGGCATGTAATGATGATGTCATATCACACAATTATTTTTGATATGAGCACAATTGTTCCCGGCGGACAAACAAATTGTCAGCTGGTCATAAATATTATTCAAGAACAGGATATTGATAGAAATGTAGTATTTGAATGGCGTAATATTGATTATATCCCTATCAATGATAGCGATTTGGATTTAACAGCAAGTAGAATTAATTACGGAACTCTTAATGGCTTTGATGTTGACGATGATGGAAATATTCTTGCTTCGTTTAGAAATCACAGTGAAATTATGAAGATAAGCAGAGCGACCGGTGAAGTTATTTGGAGAATGGGTTCTCCACGCAGCGAATTTACATATGTTGGAGAACATGAGGAAAATGCACCATACTATCACGCTCGCCAACATAATATTCTCAGACTTCCAAACGGAAATATATCTTTGTTTGACAACGGCGAGTTCCACCAACCTCCATATTCCCGTGGTGTTGAATATGCCATCGATGAATTAAATAAAGTAGTAACTTTAGTTTCAGAGATAAGGTATCCGAACGGAAATATTTTCTGTGTCACGGCAGGAAACGCACAACGGCTTCCCAACGGGGGCTGGTTTATCGGTTATGGCGTTCCGCATCCCCAAAACGTAAAGCGCAATGCTGTGGAATACCATCCGGATGGATCAATTGCTCTTGAGCTCTCGTTACCAAATGGTATATTGGCATATCGTGTTTACAAGCTGCCCTGGAAAGGATTGATTGAAAAGCCTTCTGTTACACATTTTGATTTGATAGAGGGATTTACTTATACTTTCAATGATTCCATAAATGCCTTCTTTACTGATGTGACAATTAAATATGTTGAACTGACCGCATACGGTTACAACGAAGCAACTATCACACGTCTTCCTTTTGGTCCGGTTCAAGCTGAATTTAATGAGGATGTAAACATAGTCTACCCAGTTTCAATTATATATGAAAACATTGGGATTTTTTCACATACGTCTGAAATGAGTATTGATCTTTCGAAATATCCGGAAATCAAGCATCCAGAAAATACTTCATTTTTTATCAGAACTATTCCAAATCAGGGTGTTTTTACAAAACTGTCCACTACCTACGATAGTATAAACAATGTTCTGATTGCAACAACAAACGATTTTGGGGAAATAGTTTTTGGAGAAACTGATGGTATGTATAATGCCAATGTTCCAATTCCTTACGAGCCAGTGAATTATAAAAAAGTACTTCCTCTTGATTCTTTAGCGTTACGATGGACAGGTCAGGGTGTTTATGATATGTTTCAATTGCAAATTTTCTCCGACAGCCTATTTACTGATGCAGTAATTGATACAACTCTTAATTCTTCTTTTTATATTCTTAGAAATCTCGCAAATAATTCGATTTATTTTTGGCGTGTTCGCTCGATTTTAGGTTCAGAAGTTAGCCCATGGTCTTCAATTTGGAGTTTTGAAGTGACAGATGCTTTTGTAGATATGATTTCACCCAATGGCGGTGAAGCCTGGTCTATGGGATCAGAAAAAATTATTCGTTGGGAAACTAACATAACTGATTCAGTTAGGCTCGATTTACTTTCCGGACAGCAAATTGTTAGTACACTTGACACAACATTTGGGTATCCAAGTGCTTATAGATGGATGATTCCAACTAATCTTACTGCAGATACCTCTTACAAAATTATTATTACGAGTATAAAAAACTCTTCGATAGTTGATACTAGTAATGCATCTTTTTCAATTATTCCTCCAAGTGGTATTGAAACAGAAAATTCTGAAATTCCAGAGGAGTATAATCTTTCTCAAAATTATCCTAATCCTTTTAATCCAAGCACAATAATTACTTACCAATTACCAGAAAGCGGGTTTGTATCCTTAACTGTTTTTGATGTGTTGGGAAATAAAGTTGCAAAGTTGGTTGATAAAAATAAACAATCAGGAAGTTATGAGGTTGTCTTTAATGCTACCAATTTACCTAGCGGCGTGTATTTCTATACTTTACAGGCAAGTAATTATGTTAGTACAAAAAAGATGGTGTTATTAAAGTAACCTGCCCAGCTTTACTGAAATTATAAGGCGATCTAAAACAGATCGCCTTTTTTATTCTATTGCTTTCTTAATTGAAACAGCACCGCGCAGATCCCCTGGTTTATACCCTATAGCCTTATCATCAGGATATTTCTGTGTAATAAGATTTCTTACGTCCGGCATTATCTCCGTTTGACTGCCATGACAATTAAGGCATTCAGCCTGTATAATTATTGGTTTGAGATAGCGTAAGTATTTG
>JAOTUT010000218.1 GCA_029863735.1 Ignavibacteria bacterium | reverse complement strand
GAAGTGGAAGTTGATGCCCCGGCAGAGTATGCGCTTGAGCAAAACTATCCTAATCCTTTTAATCCTTCGACGAACATCAATTTCAGTATCGCCGAAGCAAGTTTTGTAAAAATAGCTGTATATAATTTGCTTGGTCAGCAGGTTGATTTACTTTTAGATGAATTCAGAGAAGCTGGTTTGCATACAGTTTCATTCGATGCTTCTCAGTTACCCAGCGGTGCATATTTCTATTCCATCGAAACACCACAATTTAATCAAACTAGGAAGATGTTATTGACTAAATAGAAGTTTGTATTAAAAGATTGTTCATACATTTCTTTAGCCGCCTTAAAATTATTAGGGCGGTTTTTTTTATTTACAGTTACATATAAAATTATCAAACTTAATTTTTGTTCATCGTGATATTTCCATTACCCAGGCTAAGAAAAATTCTTCCAGCTCCATTACCGAGTGTTCCTGAAAAATGATTATTGCTTATCTGCTGATTTTGAAAATTCAAGCCATTATTATTTATGATGCCATTTCCAACAGAGGCAGTGAGGAGTGCATTTGTAGTGTCGGGAATAATAAGAATCAAATTTCCATTACCCACAGCTACTTCTACAAGGCAGGTATCCTGCAATGTAACATCAGCAGTAAAATTACCATTGCCTAAGTTGGCAATAATATTTTTCGTTATTGACTCGACAGAGATATTTCCATTACCAAGAGTTAATATGTGGTTAAAATTGTTCGGTATAATGATGTTAAGTGTTATCTTGTAATCTCTGTCATCATTATTTGGATTATCAACTTCAACTCTAACATTATCTGCATTGTCCTGTATTGTAATGACAATTTGGGATAGATGTGACTGTGCGTCACTTTCACTAATGCTGCTTCTTACTTTTTTTGTGATGAAGCAGTACATATTACTTGTAGTATCTGAACCTATAACGCTAATAGTCCCATTGGTATTTTGAATAATAAGTTCAGTTTGTGTGGTTAAATTGAGAGTATGTGATTCATTAGCTTCAGACTCGTAGGTATTTGAAGATACAGAGTCTTCATCACAACCGAAAAATAAAAAAACAGAAAAAATTATAAGCAAGTACTGTTTCATAGTTCCCACCTCTTAAATTTATCGTAGATTATTAAAATTATTTTCAAACCGCTAACAAATCTTGAGAAATTCTATTCTAAATCCGAATTAAATTTGATAACAGGTAAACTGAATAAAGCTGTGGTTACTGTGCTAAATACTCTACTTTGCTAATTTTCAATCTATGCAGACTTTCGATTTATATCCAACGGTAGTTACTCTTCGGTAGAAGAGAAGAAATAATTGTTATTACAGACTATGCAAATATCTTTTAGAGCAACAATGGAATTAGCAACTAATAAAAGTAGAAACTTCCTGGAATCTTGGTCATTCTGCGCTCAATGAACATGAAACTTTGCTTCAAGGATTCTCAAATAATGATTTGTAATTCTCTTCATTAGGAAACATAAATATTTATTTAAATTTCCACCTGAAACCCGAATACAATTGTTCTTCTCCCAAAATAGCTGTCCACTTTAAACCTTTGCGAATAATCTTTGTTATAACTGTAACCGAATATGTTATTTATATTGAGTATGTTTAATCCTTCCACATAAAGAACAGTAAAGTAATTATCGAATAACTGAGTCAGATAAGTTAAACGAATATCCAGTCTTTGATAAATAGGATGACGATCTGAGTTATCCCTTCCATAAACCGGTTCGAAGATATCAAGATCAGGTATATAATTCGAATTATTAACCGGAGTGAAAGGTCTCCCCGTTGCATATTTGTAATTTACACCTACCTGAAATGCAGGAGTAAAATTATATTTAGCAATTAAAGTAAAATTGTGAGTTATATCAAATGAACTTGAAGTTAGTTCATCAAAATCCATCCATTTTCTTTTCGTGTTTATGAAACTATAGGAAATCCAGCCATCTATTATTCCAAACAGATCTCCCTTTATCATAAAATCTATTCCCTGTGCAAAACCGTAACCGTTATTATTATAAATCAACAATTCATCTTCTAAAGGTAGATTGTTGTACTTTTTATGATAACCTTCAATACGCGCACTTGAAACTTTGCTTATTTTATAATCCAATGATGCAATGTAATGAGTTGCTTTCATCGCGTTTAAATTAGGATTACCATCTGAAGAGGAATACAATCTTGGATCCGGATGTTGATGAAAAATACCCCAACCCAGATTAAATGTTAGATCATTGGTTATCCTGTAGCCAATACCTGCACGCGGATCAATCCAGTTTAATGATAGTGGCGAGACAACATCCGCACGAATTCCAACAATCATAAACAATCCGTTTGCTCCGAACAGGTTTGATAATTCTGCTTCAGCATAAGCGCCTATTCGGGAAACATCAAACTTTGCATTTATTACTTCTCCTTCAGCTTCATTTCGGATATCATAATCCTCTGCAGGAATAACACCTTTAAAATGAGCATCACGGTATTCCCATTCACTTCCAAACAAAAATTTTATCTTTGGTGATAAAACTGTTTCAGCATCACCACGGATTTTTAATCCATTATCTTTACGGTTGATATCCAGAATTCCCAGTTTCCAATTACTGTCGTATCCGGTTTTTGAAACACTTGCCATTATTACTGTATTGTAAAAAACCACATCAGTTAATAGAAGGTTAATAATATTGTTTGCAGATTTACCATTGAATTGATCGGTGTATCCAGGAAGATTAATGTTTACACCTTGTTTATCAATCGCATAGGATCCAAACAGTTTTATTCTTCCAGTATTAGAATATTTATAGGAAAGGGTTGCATTAGCATCAGAAGAAACAGGTGTTACAGTAAAATCATCTATTCCACCGTTTAGCCAGAAAAGAGGTTTTGTAAAGCTTTGCCTCGCACTAAATCTCAATCCAAGTTCTGAGTAGGAAAGAGGAATTTGTCCTGATATATCCGCATTGGCAAGCGATAACCCAATTAAAAGCTGTTGAATGTGGGGTTCATTTTTGGTTTGAAGATCCAGGACACCTGATAACGCATTGCCATACTTTGTTGAAAAACCACCACTTGAAAAATACATTCCTTTTATTGTTTGAGTGTTTATGTTTGAAAATAAACCACCATAAGCAGATTCATAAGTGAAAGGGTGATAGATTGAGGCCTGATCCAGCAAAGTAATTGTTTCATTAGGGTCTCCTCCGCGAACATATAACTGTGCACTTTCTGAAACTTGAGTAATTCCTGGCAATGTTTTTAAAGATTGAAAAATATCAGCCGCACCACCCGGAGTAGTAATAACATCCATCGATGTCATCACTACTCCATTATCTTCTCCAGTTCCGTAAGAACTTGCGGTAACGATCACTTCTTCGGTTTTAATTGAAGTACTTTTTAGATATATGTGAAGCGGATTATCCATAAGTGAATCGAGTTCAATGGTTTGCTGAAGTTTTTCAAATCCAATTAAGCTGGCGACAAGTTCAATTTCTCCTGATTGAGTTGTAGTAAATGAAAATGATCCGTTATCGTCACTCATTGCACCATCAAAAGAATCAAGGATATAAACATTAACATACGCTAGAGGTACATTCGCATCATCTGTTATGATTCCTCTAATATTTTTACTTTTATCTTGCGCGGATAAAGACGAAGAGGCAGTAATTAAAAAGATAATCGATAAAAATATTTTAGTAACTATATTCATTGTTAACTTTTATTTTTTAACTATTTAGATGATGTTAGTTTTTCTTCAGCTTTAGGAAGCAGGTCATATTTTACCCGGGCAAAGTCAGGCTCAACTTTCAATGCTTTCTTGTAGGCGGTAATTGCTGATTGATAATCTTCCAAGCTAGAATTAGCAATACCAAGCCATGCAAGGGCCTCAAGATATCCCCAATCAATTTCTTCTTCTTTTTGCATATGAATTTCAAAAGCTTTAACAGATTTAGAGAAATATTTTAGTGATTCTGTTTTGCTTCCACCAACAAATTCGGGCGAACTAAATTTTGATATACCTTTTTGCAACAGCACCCGTGGATTGTTTGGTGCGATTCCAAGTGCTTCGGAAGTGAGAGCTATATTTTGAGATCCGAGTGATGCCCCTAAACCAGGATTCATTGCAACCTGAATTCCATAAAGCGCACCTAACAATGATATTGCTTCTGCATCCGATTCATTTTTATTT
>JAOTUT010000217.1 GCA_029863735.1 Ignavibacteria bacterium | reverse complement strand
TCTTCAAAAAGGACTTAAGGCATCTATCAATAATGGAAATATAATCCCCGTTTTTGCTGTGTCGGCAACAAAAGCTGTTGGTATAGATAACTTTTTAAATTTTGTGTGTAGTTATTTTCTTTCTCCAGTTGAAAGAGAAACTGTAAGTGCAAAACTAACAGGCAAAAAAGAACCCATTCAATTAAAAATAGATTCAAATGGTGAGCCGGTTTTATTTGTGTTCAAAACAATTTCCGAGCAACACGTTGGTGAACTTTCTCTATTTAAACTCTTTTCTGGCAAAGTTTCTCCTGGATTGGACTTGCTAAATGAAAATAATAATAAGACCGAGAGATTAAATCAGCTATTCACTCTTAACGGACATACCAGAAAAGATATTTCCGAGATTGTTGCAGGTGATATAGCAGCAGTTGTTAAATTAAAAGATACTCACACAAATAATACTCTTGCTTCTAGAAATTATTCTGTAATTATTGACCCTATAAAATTTCCTGATCCTGTTATAAGGGGAGCTATTCAAGCAAAAGCAAAAGGAGATGAAGATAAAATTGCAACGGGACTCCACACTTTGCACGAAGAGGATCCATCATTCAAAGTGAATTTTGATCCGGAAATTTCACAAACAATTATTTCAGGGCAGGGCGAGCTTCAGCTTCTCCTGGCGGCTAAGCGCTTGAAAGTTAGATATGGTGTAGATGTTGATCTTATCGAGCCAAGAATTCCTTATCGCGAAACTATAAAAGCAACCGCTAATGATGTTGAATACAAGCATAAAAAACAGTCGGGTGGTCGAGGTCAGTATGGTCATATTCATATTAAAATGGAACCTCTCTCAAGAGGAAAAGGCTTTGAGTTTGTCAACGCAATTGTTGGTGGTGTTGTTCCGGGCAAATTTATTCCGGCTGTTGAAAAAGGGATAATTGAAATAATGACGAGAGGCGTGCTTGCAGGTAACAAAGTTATTGATGTAAGAGTAACACTTTTTGACGGAACATATCATACAGTTGACTCAGATGAAATGTCATTCAAGATTGCAGCAAGTCAGGGATTTAAGAAAGGTTTTCTTGAGGCAAAGCCAGTACTTCTCGAACCTATCTTCGAAGTCGAAGTGAAAGTTCCTGAAGAATATATGGGTGATGTAATGGGTGATATTTCAAGTAAACGTGGAAAAATTTTAGGAATGGATAGCGATGGACGTTTTCAAATAATCAAGGCACTTGTTCCACTTGCGGAACTTTACAAATATTCTTCTCATCTTAGAAGTTTAACTCAGGGTAGGGGAGTGCACAATCGTAGGTTTGATCATTATGAGGAAATGCCGAAAGAAATTGAACAGAAAGTAATTGAAGAATACAAGAAATCTCGAGAAGAAGAAAATTAATTTACCAGGTTAGATCAGTCGGATAATATCCACCTTTATTTTTTAGTTTAATCATATGAAAAATCTTTGGTCTCCGTGGAGATCCAAATACATAGAATCGTTTAAAGATGAGCAATCCGACGGCAAGTGCATTTTTTGCGAAGCTGTTCAAAATGATATATCGGATATGAACAACCTAGTTATTCGCAAATCGAAAAATACATTTGTGATTTTGAATCTCTACCCGTACAATAATGGCCATTTGATGATCGTACCTAATAGACATGCGGGATCAATAGAACAAATTACTGCTGAAGAGTCTCACGAACTAATGGATGAAATAATTCTCGCCGAAAAAATTTTGAACAAAATTTATTCTCCGCATGGTTTTAATATTGGTGCAAATCTTGGCAGAGCAGGTGGTGCCGGAATAGAAGAACACATTCATTTTCACATTGTCCCGAGATGGAACGGTGATACTAACTTTATGCCAGTTATTGGTGAAGTAAAAGTTATCTCACAAGATCTTGCCGAAACTAAAAAGAAACTCTTAGCTGGTTACGCAGAACTTACAGAATTAAAATAAATAACTACTTCAATTTTTATTTATCACCCGGAATGAATACACTTAAACTCATAAAATATTTTTCCGTATTTATAGTCTTATTTCCTATAGTATTTTCTGCCTGTGGCAAAGAAGAAGCCCCGAAGTCATCTCTGGTTATTAAAGATAATCTTCTATATAAAAGAGGCAGTAATGTTCCGTTTACTGGAAGAGAAAAAGCAATGATTGATAATAAAATTATCGAATACGATGTGAAAGATGGAATAAAGCATGGTGAGTTTAGAATTTATTCTAAAGAAGGAAATATTGAAATTCACGGACAGCTTGACAGCAACAGAAACGTCGGGAAGTGGCAGTATTTCTATCCAAATGGAGAAATTGAATCTGAAGGGCATTTTAATCTAGATAGTCCCGATGGTAAATGGATATGGAATTATCCTGATGGAAAGAGAAAAGAAGAAGGGGTTTATGTAAATGGTAATCGTGTTGGAATGTGGTACCAGTATGATAAAAATGGAAAAATAACTTTCGAATATAATTACGAGCTAAATGACTCTACCAGTGATAGCACCAGTACTTAAGTAAAAGAATTGTAGATTATGTTGAGATTTGGAACTTGCAGCTGGAAGTATGACTCGTGGAAAGGAATTGTTTATTCCGAAACCAACTCTAAAAATTACCTAAATGAGTATTCAAGAAAATTTGACACTGTTGAAATAGACCAGTGGTTTTGGTCACTCTTTCTGCCATCAAAAGTTGTTTTACCTCAGAAAAAAGTTGTTGAAGAGTATAAAAAATCTGTGCCTTCTGATTTTCTGTTTACAATTAAAGTCCCGAACTCAATTACTCTAACACATTTCTATAAAGATTCAAAAGAAGATCAGTTAAAACCAAATCCATTTTTTCTTTCTACTGAATTGTTTAATGAATTTCTTAATTCAATTGAACCTATAAGAAATCAAGTGGGTTGTCTCATCTTTCAGTTCGAATATTTGAATAAACAAAAGATGAATTCAATATCAGAATTTCAGACAAAATTTTCTGAGTTTTATAAACGGCTAAATAAAAAAACACCATCCATCGGAATAGAGATCAGAAATCCGAATTATCTAAATGAAAAATATTTCAATTTTCTCTCGGAGCTAAAATTAGCTCCTGTATTTCTTGAGGGTTATTATATGCCGCCGGCAACGGAAGTATATTCAAAATTCAAAAAGTATATAAATTCTATTACTGTAATCAGACTTCACGGACCTGATAGAAAAGGTATTGAGAAAATTGCAAACGAAAATTGGAACCAGATTTATATTAACCGTGATAGAGAGATAAAATCAATTGTTGAAATGATCAGAGAGTTGCAGAATAATGAAGTTGATTTGTTTGTGAATGTAAACAATCATTTTGAAGGATCTGCCCCGTTAACAATTGAAAAGATTAAGAAGAATTTAGGTTAAGGTGTTTTTGGTTGATTTCTGAATCTGATAATGTTAAATTTGCGTCCACAAATTAGGGCCCATAGCTCAGTTGGTTAGAGCATCTGACTCATAATCAGAGGGTCGGTGGTTCAAGTCCATCTGGGCCCACAAAAGGTCGCTTTTTGCGGCCTTTTTTATTTACCCAGCAACTAAAACCTTCTTATCCCACTTAATTAGTCACCAAAATAGTCCCCACTATTTGACCCCTAATAGTCAACCATTTAATAACTTTTGTTTTTGATTCTGAAATTCATTCTCTGATAATATCCCAGAATCTCTAAGTTCAGCAAGTTTTTTAATTTCATCACTTATGAAATTAGGTGATGATATCCTATTTTCATTTGTGACCCTTGCTTTGTCTTCTTCATCAACTTGTTTAATAATTGTATCAATCTTAGCATGCAGAAGTCTAGCTTTATCAATACCATCTTTATAACCAGATTCTTTCTTCTCCCAGCCAATATTAAAGTTCATACAGTTAATTAAGTGTATTGGATTACTTGTATCATTTATCACGATTTGAACATCAATATTTTTAACTTTATCTATTGATTTTTTTTTGCCAGATAAACCTCCAATTAGAGCACCTACTCCCCCAAGTGCTAATCCACCAATTAGTGCTCCACCTATTTGACTAGACCTTACTGTTTTTTGTAATGACTCTCCATCCTCTATTATTTCAGATGACAATATATCTTTAAAATTAATAGCCCTGTAATTTAGTTGTCCCTTCTCTTTTAAAATTAAACAGGCTTTCTTATTCTTATAGTCGAAAACAATCCCGTTGTTTCTATTTTGTCCTATTATATGTTCTGAAATATTAAAATCGGGGAGTTTTTT
>JAOTUT010000216.1 GCA_029863735.1 Ignavibacteria bacterium | reverse complement strand
CTCTATTCTCTTGGTAAATTTGTTTTCAAGATCCATGAGGTACTTACCAAAAGATAATGCTCTAATTCTACTTCTATCAGGTACAATCTGAATAAGATGATAAGCTGCAAAATCACCACCACGAAGTTGTCTAAATTTGTTTGGATCTATTCCGCAATAATATAAACCTGGAATCGGTAATGAGTTCGATTCATTTGCTAAACGCTCTATCTCTTCATAAGTCATAAAATCAAGTGAGTCATCTATTGACATAGACCACACAGAGAACGGCCAATACAACCCATCATCTGCTTCTTCTCTTCCCAATACTTCTCTATTATATATAGCTGACTGCCCAGCAATTTCCATCTTGCGCTTAAAATCTAAAAGCAAATCCAAGTTTGTATATGGATTATGATATGAGGCAAAATTAACATCTTTTTGTATTGCACTAGGATTCTTCCTAATTTCACTTATTTCACCCTTATCGTTATAAGGAGTAGATGTAACCAAAATATGCGAGAAGGTATTTCCTATTTGTAATGAAGGACGCATCACTTCTTTAATAACATTTGGCGCTCTTGTAAACATACCTTCGTCAAATATAAATATAATTGTACATTTGAAATCAAGCTTCAAAGCGTTCTTAATAATATCCGCATGGAACCCACGAAGACCACGCCCATCAACACCTGCTGTTTTAAAGAATATTTCAGCATTACTGGAGGTGGAAATATAAGTTTTGGTGTCATCTTTTATAAAGCTATACAAGTTTTCACTTGATTCAAAAACCGAATGGATAGACTGGCGAAGGAGAAGGGAAGTATCTTTTGTGTTGCCGACAACAATGATCTTTACTGGAACAGGTTTCAGAGATCGATACAAGTACCCCTTAACATAGGGTTCTGTTGTTGCTTCCATTACAACCTTCTGAGTATCAATTACACTTGATTTCCCTGTCCCTCTTCCAGTAATACACGTTAGTATTTGATACTTCCCTGACATTGAATCCGAAATAAACGGTGCCTGATAAGGCTTGCCCACGAAATGAGCACATCCATGATCATGGTCAAGCAAAGATACGTTTGGGCAAGTGTTTTTTAATTCACCAGCAGGACAAGCATTTTCCTTTAAATAGACACAGTTTTCATTTGCGCAAAAAGTTTTTGGTACTTTCATACCAAAAGTTTTGGCAAAAATCTTAGGATTGTGAATCCTTGCCAATCTATCCAAGGAAGTTAAATTTCTAGCTGCCCAGTTTCGTTTCATTTCTTTTTTTCTCGTGGATTATAAGTACGCTTTTTTTGCCGCTCCTTGCGTTTGATCTTAATTAATTCACGAATTTGTTTTTGTCCTTGATGTAATCCTGTTGCTATGGTACTTCCAGATGCAGCCAAAGCTGTAGTTTCTTCGGGAACTTTGCCCCAAATAAAATGTGCGACAGCAAGTGTTACTGCAAAATTAACAAACATGATTAACTCATCGGCAATACCAGGAACACCAAATTTTTTCGCAAGTTTTTGTATCACACCTGTTAGATAGGCAAGTATGGTTGTTACCACTATTTCTATGATTTTAAGATCCATTATTCTTCACCCCGATCTGGAGGAACCAATGCAATACCAGCAGCAAAAGTTGTCTGATATTCATCGAAAGCAATCAGGTACGGTTTCTGTCCCCGAAAACCTTGAAGAAATATTTCAAACTGATTAAGGCCCGGTATTAAATCAACTCGTAATTCCAATGATCCAGAGCTACGACCCAGCTCAAGCATTAAAGACCCAGCTGAAGTAACTAAAGTAATAGGTAGGCTCCCACCAAAATCATCAACCCAAAGCCCTGTATGATCCTTGTCACCAATACCTTCTGTGTTTTCATCTTCAGAAAGTACAGCCCAAACTTCAGGTGTTGCATAAACTGTCATTCCTAAAGGAAGTTCTCTGCTCATATCTGTATTGAAAAATAATGTATTCCAACCCAAAGATTCTGGGCCAGCTTCACCTGTAGATTCATGTCGAAAACCCAAACGAAAAGCTGTGATCCCAGAAAGAATCTTTCTTAGTTCAGCCCATACTTCTGGAGCATAGTCGGTTCCCAACATGGGGGCGCTTTCTCCAGCAATATCCCAACGATTATAAGTTGTTACTGCCCCAACTATATCAACGGGTATGCCCAGAGAATTTAGGTTAAGAAGATCTGCGGCAATACTCATTTGAAAACGTGTTGTACCAGCTAGTTCATTTTCAGGTTGGCTTGGACCATTGGCCCCATGAACAACGAAATAATTTGAATTATGCAAACGTATATCAGTAGCACCTACTAATGTTGCACTACATATAAAGAATAATGGTAAAATACTAATAAGAAACTTTCTCATAACACCCTCCTACTCTAATCCCAGATCTTTTGAACACTCAGTATAATGCCTTTGATTAACATCTTGAGGAACCTTAGTTTTCTTGTTTTTCTTTTTCCAGTTTTGATTCTTCCTAGATACGCAACCAAGAAGCCTCATTCTGTCTTTGGGAGATAGTTTGTCTACGTCAGGCATTTACTTACTCTTTATAACAAGAATAGCCTCTTTAAAATTAGACATACTATGCATGAACTTATCCATTGTTATCGTACTTTTAGTAATCCAGTATTTGTTGTATTGTTGGTCAATTCTAAATTGTTCTCCGACTAATATACACCCCATAGTATCTTTAATTGTGTTCCCTCTGTGAAATTCAATGGCCCACCTATTTGGAACCTTGAGTAATTCGAAGTTTGGATATCTCCCTTTAAAATCACCTCTTCTTATACGATAAACACCACTTGGAATACACGATATATATTGGCGGTTATTCAACCAGGGATTTTCTAGTGTAGAACAATAAAACCCCTCATTATATAAAGTTCCAAATACCCCTTCATCAGTATAAGCAAATCGTTCTATTCGAATAATTTTGATCAATAATTATCTACCGTTTTCTTCTATCTTAGTTAAGACCTTAGCTATATATTCTAAATCTCTTTTAATAAGAATAACATCATCATGGGTTCTCTTAATGTCTTCGGTTAGCTTACTATGAATTAAGATGTGATCCTTCCATTTTAACTGCACTTCATCATCAAACGCTTGCTGGTCCTCACCTGTCCACCGATCAGCACCAACAGAAATCCCCTCCTTTATTGCTTCAATTGTTTTCGAATTATTATATTTTTCAACACCTAACAATACAACCAAAGCCAAACATACAATGCTTAATACAATGGTTGACCCGCTTGATTTCAAAAAAGACCCGGCAATCTTAACATCATTTACGGAATTTTGTAATTTACTCAAGATGTTTTCCTTCCATAATGTGATTGTTCCACAACCCAGTATTCAAACCAGAATTTTGAATGCCAGGGACGGGCACCAGTATTTCTAATACCAACAAGACGACCTTGATATCTCCCGATTACATCTGTATCACCAGAAGTCCACTCATAATGCACAAGACCACCACTATCTATAGTCATATCAGCATAAATATCATCCTTGGTATGGTCATTTAAATCATCTTGATTATCGGAATGCCTAGAAGAAAACTTTATTTCAGTAAAATCAGTAGCTATATCAATCTCTTGTTTCTTAAATCTTCCTCCAGAAAAAATCGTTTCCCAAAGCCTAAAATAAGGAAAGGGCCAAAGATCACCTTTTGCAATTGGTTCAAGAGTAATCAATGAACTACCTCTGTTTCAAATACCTCAGATTGAGTAATTTCAAAATCACTAATATTTGTACTAATTGTGAAATCTCCTACTGAATAGACTACATAAACATCAGTTATTGATAACGGAATCTCTTTATTATCTATGTCCATAGTAAGTACAATATCTGAAATCAACAAATCAATTTCAGGAACATTAACGCATTGACCAGATACATCAAAATCCAGAATAACTGGGGTGATGGAATGGTTAGTTATTTCGTTGGTTAATTCTTTATCGTGAATTTTTGTTGTCATTCTATACAATAAAGTCCGATACTTTTTTATTTATGAAAACGTCATGTGGTCTATTAGGTATTGCTGATAAAACCCTAAGTTTACCATCAAACTTTACAATAGTAGTTCCCGAAGTAATAATTAGTTTCCCGTCCAGTAAGACGGTTGATGAATCTTTTATAATGAGAAGCCCATTAAATAAATCTAAGGCTGCGTCTTTTACGATAAGCCTACCATCAAAAAGAGCAATGTCTGCTTGCTCGACAATAATAATTCCATCAAATAAATTTGC
>JAOTUT010000215.1 GCA_029863735.1 Ignavibacteria bacterium | reverse complement strand
GGATTTAAATCAATTTTTATTTTGCCTCCACCTGATATAAAATCCTCAACAACAATTGAATTCATTCTGCTTTTTATAGAACCGAGATTAGACAGCAGTAGATTGCCATATTTGTTGTAGTCATCTTCTTTTGAACCTCTCTCAATGACTGCTTGTAGATTATTTATTTTAGCAGAAACTTTTTTCATCTCTCTTTCAAGATGATTTTTTATTAGCTTTAATTTTGAATATTTATATGTGAGGTAATGCTTTTTCGATAAACAAAAATTAACAGCTTCGGTTATACTTTCGAATATTTTCTTTTCTGTAAACGGAATGCTTATAAACTTTTTAAATCCGATATGAACATCCTGCTCTGCTTCATTTATGAATACACAAGGTTTGGAAAATTTTACTTCATTTAAGACTTCATAAAAATTATTTATTACAGTATCTCGATCATATTCGTTTATTCGTGCTTTAACTTCTTTTACTATTTCATTGCCCAAAAATGGATATTTTTTTCTTATATCTGCAATCAAGTCTTCACTATTATCTTGTTGAATTACCAACGCGTTCCATCCATCTAAAAATGTTTTTTCACTCAACTCCGTTTTAATATTCAACAATTCCTGAACATTTAATGATTTAAAGGCATGTGGTTTCTCAACTTTATCAATATAAAATACATTAGTAAACTTTCCCCTGATTGCAAAAAATATTCTCAAGTTTGCGCAATTTATTTTTACTACTCTATCATTATCAGCAATTTCTAATGAAGTTATCTTTTCGCCAATCAGATCATCGAAAAAGTTAACAGTATTTTTCTTCGCTCTTGAGTAGTTCTTTCTAAGGTTTAAATACGAATTCCCAGGAATAACACAAAACTCAAGATAGAAAATATCTATTTTTTTAGAAGTAACGATTACAAGTTTGCTTTTTTCCTGAGAAAATACCTCCTCTATTTTTGAATCCTCGAGGAATGATTTTATTTCAAGTAAGAATCTATTTAGAAAAAAATAATTTTGGAGCATTTTTTATTCGTTATGAAAATCTTTACAACAAATAAAAGGATGCTGAAGCGTAAAAACAAGAGGGCAGCAAAAGCATGAATGTGTAACTGTATGGATGCAGGACTGGATTAACAATTAAATTATCCATTCATGCAAACAGGCATCTACTCACGCGTTTTGTTTAATTGGCGTTTTATTGTTTAAGAAAACAGCATTTGATATATTTGATTTATGAAAAATTTCCTTCGAAATTCTTTGCTCCGAAAGCTTCTCTACATATTCCTTGGACTCGTATTATTTCTTTTGATATTTGACAATTTAATTATGCCATGGTATGTAAGTTCGGTGGAAACAAGTGTGCCCGGAGTGGTTGGACTTCAGGTTTCGGAGGCTGTTAGTTTACTCGAAAAAGATGGCTTTGATATAGTAATCAGTGATACTTCATATGGACTGCAGGTACCAGTTGGATCTGTATTTTTTCAAAAACCAGATGCAGGTGCTATTGTCAAGGAAGGTCGAATAGTTTATCTTTTTGTAAGCGGTGGAGTCAGGACAATTACCGTTCCTCAATTAAAAGGTAAATCGATTCTTGATGCAAAATTTGCTTTGGAAAGATTAGGTCTGAAACTTGGCAGGATAGAAAGAATTCCATCAAGTCAGCCTGAGGATATGATATTTGACCAGCAATACACAGATGGAACGCTTCTAAAGCAAGGAGAGATTGTCGGGGTAACGGTTAGTGCTGGAAGGGGAGGTGGTTCTATAGTGGTTCCTGACCTTATAGGAAAATCTCTGACTGAAGCCAGAAAAGTACTTGCCGACAGCTCCCTGACAATTGGAAAAATTAATTATCAACCTTCTGCAACTCTTTTACCGAATACGATCCTAGATCAATATCCAAGTGGAGGAAATTCATTAAACCCGGGAGATGTCGTTGATCTTTTTGTTACTAAACCATCGGATAAAAATTTATTAAGCGAGGAGAATGACTGATTATGAGTATTATTGCTCCATCAATTCTTTCAGCAGATTTTTCAATTTTAGCGCAGCAGATAAGATTAACAGAAATGGGGGGCGCCGATTGGATACATTGCGATGTAATGGATGGACATTTTGTACCCAACATTACGATAGGACCTATAATCCTCAAAGCTGTCAGGAAGTCAACTAAACTTCCAATCGACGTTCATCTAATGATAGAGAAACCCGATAAATACCTCGAAGCATTTGCTGATGCGGGTGCAAACTATATTTCGGTTCACGTTGAAGAAGTTGTTCATCTGAATAGATCAATTAACAGGATTAAAGAATTAGGATGTAAAGCAGGAGTTGTAATTAATCCGGCAACACCAGTAAATACTGTTGTTGATGTTGCAGAACATATCGATCTTTTATTAATTATGACTGTAAATCCAGGTTTCGGAGGACAGAAATTTATTTCCAATTCCTTAAGAAGAATTGAAGAAGCAGTTAATCTTAGATCAAAACTCAAAGCTAATTATTTGATTGAGATTGATGGTGGTGTGAACAGCGAAACTATTGTTATGGCAAAGAAAGCCGGAGTTGATGTTTTTGTTGCGGGTTCCTCGATCTTTGATACGGATAATATTACTGCAGCTACAGCGGAACTAAAGAATCTGGTAATATGATTGGGATAATTTTTTACAACTCGATTGAGTAATCTCCTTTAATATCAAGGCAAAATATAGTTGATCTCTCAGGTTATAAACCTTTCAAACGATAAAACATTTAAACTCTACAAAGAGAAGTATAAGTTTTTCATTAACATTCATAAAGGATTGTATGGAATTGAATTACGAAAAATTCACAAAGAATTTTCAGGAACAGAAATAAAATTAAATTCTGATAATATTTTTCATTCTAATGATGATTTACTTTTAGTTGGTTCTTTGAGAGAGATTCCTGAAAATTTATACACCTCAAATTTTGATGAAAATATTAATGCGGTAATAACCAGAACACTTCAGAAGTACGACGAATGTGAAAACATTTCTTTTAATATCGGGGAAAGAAATTTTAACTTTAGATATGCATTTGCTATGGGAATCCTTAATGTAACTCCTGATTCATTTTCCGATGGTGGGAAATTTATAAATATAGATAAAGCAGTTGATAACGCGATTGAAATGATTGAAGCCGGTGCTGATATTATTGATATCGGAGGTGAATCGACTCGTCCCGGTTCAGAATCGGTAAGTGAAAAAGAAGAATTGAAAAGAGTTATTCCTGTAATTATTGAAATTCTTAAAATGAAGCCTGATACCATTATTTCTATTGATACTACGAAAGCAAGGATAGCTGAGGAGGCAATCAAATGCGGAGCTTCGATTGTGAATGATATAAGTGGTGGAACTTTTGATAAAGACATTTTTAATGTCGCAAAAGAATCTAACGCTGCAATGGTCTTGATGCATTTGAAAGGTAGGCCAAAGACCATGCAGAACTCACCTGAGTATGTTGATGTTGTTTCAGAAGTTTATGATTATCTTGCCAGTCAGGCAGAGATTGCTTCAGGTATCGGGATTAAAAAAATTATCGTTGATCCGGGTATTGGTTTCGGAAAGAGAGTTGAAGATAATCTTGCATTAATTGAGCGGTTGGAAGATTTTAAGTCAATAGGTTTTCCGATTTTAATTGGTATGTCCAGGAAATCTTTTATTGGAAATATCTTAAATTTGCCTATTGAAGATAGAGATGATGTTACAAATGCTTTGAACTCTTTGGCTTTAAGTAAAGGCGCGAGAATTATCAGGACACATAATGTAAAGCAGGCTGTTCAAACCTGTAAAATTTATAACAGTATAATTACAAATTAATGTTTGAAATATTCAAAATAGGATTTCTTACTGTAACATTTCTCGACGTAGTTGATATTCTTATAGTATCATTTATCGTTTACAAACTTTACATTCTACTTAGAGGAACAATAGCTGCGCAGATATTTCTTGGATTAATAATTATTCTGATGATCTCATTTGCAGCTCAGGCAATTCAGTTTAAAGCATTAAACTGGTTGTTGAAGTTAGTAACGGATATCTGGGTAATTGCTTTCGTAATTTTATTTCAACCTGAAATAAGAAGATTGCTGGTTATTCTTGCCCGGAATCCAGTAATGAAAATTTTTGAAAAGCACGATATGAGTGAGTCTACCGAGACTATTGTTGAAGCTGCATTTGAACTTTCACAACGTCAATATGGTGCTCTGATAGTAATCGTTAGAGAAACAGGTATACGA
>JAOTUT010000214.1 GCA_029863735.1 Ignavibacteria bacterium | reverse complement strand
TTACTCTTCTAATTTCACTTCTATTTTATAAGAATTTTGAATGAAAATAAGCTTAACTCTAGGTTAAACTTCAGTAAATACTTAGACCTCTTAATTAATTTATAATCTTTCTGAAACTGGAATTTTAACCGCCCAAACAAGATTCTGACATCAAAACAGACATTCCATTGGTATGATAATTGTCTATCAAAGATGCAATATTTTTTAAGTGGTTGAGTCGAATTCTATTCTAGTGGTTAATCTTACATAATCGTTATTACTACACTTTTAAAATATCCAGGTGGTTGTAAATAAATAATTATTAAAGAATCAATTGAGGACATAGATGCTAAACAGAAAAAAATATTTGGAAAACACTGGTAACACTCTAGTTGATGTTCCTACCAGATCTGATGATGGTTTAGAAGAAGAACTTGATAGTTATACGAGGGCAGCGGTAACGAGGATAAGATTTAATACAGTAGTAAAACCTGCGATAATCTCTCTTATCGCTTTGGTTATTTCATTTTTCATTGATGTGGCAAGCGTGCCTATTCTTGGAGAAGTGACATTTGATCTTGCCAGATCGTTATTTCCCGGTTGGCAGCCTCCGGTTGATGCATTTGAACCATATAGCTTTTGGTGGTTACCGGTTGCCGTTTATGCCTTATTCATTTTTATTTCTTACCTGGCATACAACAGATTAAAGTTAGAAATAATCAGAACACCTGCAACAGAAACAATAGACAGAATTATTGATGCATCTACAAGTGTAATTGATTCGATCTCAACTGCATTACCTCTTATTGGAGCAGCCATTCTTCTTGTCAGCATAAAACTTGGTGAAGAAATATTTCTGGGGCTATCAGTTCCATTTGAAATTAAAGCGCTCATTATTCTGGCAATTGGAAAATTGTTCCAACCTGTTCTTGATCAACTCGGTGTCGATTTCCAAAATGTAGTTAACCACGTAAAGGATATCAGAGACAAATATTTCTCAAGAATCCAGATTGAAAGTTCGAAGAGCCTGATAAAGCAATTTAACCAGTCAGGAATAGGAGGAGGAGGAGGAACAGTTTCTGTTCAGGATATGGAAAAGTATAAAACAGTTGTCACTGAATCAGCAAGAATGAGTGAAATAATTCATAAAAACTTTGCCGCTGTTACGGCAATGATGGATAAAGTAAATTCATTACAGCAAATCAGTTCAGATAAAATCCAGCAATTAAGCGCTCTTGCAAATTCAATAACGCAGGCATCTACATCGCTTACAGATGAAAAGACACTTGTTGGTTTAAAACACCTTGAAGCAATTGTAAAAAAGTAAAGGCTATAAGATGACTAGAAGAGACCGCGACGCCAAATTTGTTATTTACCAAGTACTCTACATTTTCGTTATTACAGTACTTGCGCTCAAAGGTGCTGACCTTGATCTTAGAAGAGTAGCACTTGAGGATGAAACAGTACAGGTTAGTGTGCGTGATTCATTGATGTCTGTACTCGACTCACTTTACTCTCTTGGAATTGATTTTTCAATTAAAATTGATCCAAATGTTATAGTTGAAAATGAAGAAATGAGAAAGCAGCTCGCAGAAATGAACAGAAAGCTTGATGCAGTAAAAGATTATGTTCCTCCACCAAAAGAAGAAAAACCAAAGGAACTTCCAAAAGAGGAACAAACTAAACTTCAGCTTCCAATTTCATTGAAGCAAACATTTATACAAAATACATGGAACACTGCTCAAAATAGTGGAACTGTACCAACTACTCTTTATGACCCACGCGACCGCTCTAAGCCAATTGTTGTGATTCCACCAGGCAAAGAATCCAAATTTGATTTGACGGATCAAACTGAAGTAATAGTTGCATTTGGTAGCCAGGAAGAACGTGTTAAAGTCATTCCAAATAAACCACCCGAAATAAAGATTGAAAGGGTGACCACCAAGATGAATGCTCAGGATATTTACGTTCAGGAATTACAAAGGATTACTGCCTTCACAGTTACAATTATCGACAGCCGACCAGACCAGCTGAAAGTTACTTATGTAGGACCAATCTCTGTATCAGGCCCACAGAAGGATGCCAAAGGAAATATGGTTTACAATGTTTCTCTTAGAATTGCTACTAATGAGAATCGATATGATGACTGGGTTGATAAAAATGAAAATTTAAGAGAAGCAGATGGCAGATACAAAGCCAACTTCTTTTTCATAGTTGTTGATGAGAGAACTAAAGACAGAGTTCAGGTCGGAGACTCATTCTTCTTTACAGATTTTGCTAAATAAAACTTAGGATTGAACACAATGAAACTTTGGTATCTTTTACTATTATTCTTAATGATAATTATTTCTCCTACATTTGATCCAATTTTTGCTCAGGAAGATGAAGAGCCAATTAATTATTTCCAGATGGAACCTCTCGATGATAGTTTGTTTATTTATATCCAGGAAGCCTTGTTCATTGATCCCCCGGATCCAAAAGCTGAAATCATTGCAGATCTTAGAGATGCAAATAATCAAACAATATCAATTAAAGGCTCATTGTATCCTTTCCTTGCACTTTCTCCTGAATTAAGAGCCAGAGTACAGACATATCCTTTCAAAATAAATCTTGAAGAAGAAGTACATTATGGCAGTGTATTTACAAGAGTAATAGAGAAAATTAAAATTAGTAAAGTACTTGACCCACCAACCAAACAGCAAATTTCATCAACAACGAGTTATATCAACCCGTTCTTTGAATTGTTTGGAGGAGAAAGACTTGGAATTCCAATTAAAAAAGATATTGGTCTTTCTTTCGGAATGCTTACAAAATATGAAGGACCTCTAAACACAAATTTCCTTGAAGCTAACTTTCACATACTGGGAGTGCATGGTGGTGCCTACACAAATATAGACCCACTGATTACCTCATTTAAAGATAATAATCATAATAATCTTATTTTCAGCAATGGATATCAAATTGGCTATGTTTTTCCATTTGGAAACTTCTTTGAAATCAGTTTCCTCAGTTCAGTAGATGATTTCTCAGATACTCAGAAAGAATCATTCCTCAATCCTGACAGAGGGGCTACTGTGTTCAATGAAGATAGTACAATTAAATATCAAGCCTGGTTAGTTGATGGATCCTTCCTGAACTGGGAATTCAGATATCCCGTTAAATTATTGGGAGCCACAAAAGGTAGAGTATATGCAGCTAGATATTTAAATGAATGGCATTTTGGATTTGATTTTAGAGAAATGTCACTTGCCGGCAGTACATTCGATTTCTTGTTTGATGCTATGACCAGCAGCCCGCAGAGACAGCCACAATATGTGATGACATTAACAGTTCAAAAAGTCGCTGAAAGCTGGGCGTTCAGTGCATTCTCAATCGGCCCTTCTCTGATAATGACCAGATTAACGGACGGATCTTTCGGTGTTTATAAAATTTTTGTAAATATGAGATTTAAGATCGGATCGTCTTTGTAACAGAACCATACTCCTTTACTGTTAACCCCGGCGTTTTCTTACCGGGGTTTTTTATTTTAAATCATCTGTAATTATTCTCAAACATTCTTTTTTATCTTAGAAGTATGAAAAATGAAATTATCCTCTGGTTAAGTAGCATACTGATAGTGTTTTTAATTGGTTACACTAAAAACGTTACAGATAAAAATTACCCCATCACAGGTACTTTTGGGATTAAAGGTCAGAAAGTATCATATAAGCTTGATAAAGTTTCATTTGATAAAAAATCTTATAAAAACATTATTATAAGTGATATTAATGGAATAACGGGGAAACTTATCCAAATAGAAGATGGTGAGGAAAAAGAAACTGCTTTCAAAGAAATTGATAGAGGTCTTGAGTGCGAAATTCCTAAACTTAAACCTGGTAAAGAGATTAAATACAAAGTAGTTTTAAACTATGCTGATAAAACTTTCGAGATTCCTGAAAAAGATTTTGTGACATTAACTTTTTGGGGAAACATTCCTTCCCCTGTCAATATACTTTATTTCATTCTAATGTATGGCGGACTGCTGATGGTCTTGCGAAGCTTACTTGAATTATTTAATAATAATAAAAATTCAAAGAAATATGCTCTTATAACCTGCACACTCTTTATAACCTTAGTAACGATAGTTGCACCGTTAAAAAATAGTTGCAAACTTGGCGCCATAAATAATTATGTCCCACAGATAACTGATCTCTTGGAACCTGTGTTACTAATAATATTACTGGTTTGGATCGCCGGTACTATACTAATATTTAACAAAAAATATGTGAGGATAGT
>JAOTUT010000213.1 GCA_029863735.1 Ignavibacteria bacterium | reverse complement strand
TACTTAGCCGTAAAATAAAAATTATCCAGAAAGTCATTGTAGCTGAAACAACTGCTCTTGCAGGTTCAACCACAGAGTCACTCAGGAATATTGAACTTGTAAAAAGCCTGGGACTTGGAAACCAGGAAATAAACCGACTAAACTCCACAACAGACAAAATTCTTCAGCTTGAGTTGAAAAAAGTACGTTACATTAGAACTCTTAGCTTTATCCAGGGAACTACAGTAAACTTCATCAGGACGACAATTATGTTTATCCTGCTGTACTTTATATTCATTCAGCAAATAACCGTCGGTGAATTCTTTTCACTCTTCATTTATTCATTTTTCCTCTTTGGTCCGCTGCAAAGTCTCGGTGATATAATAAATATTTATCGTGAAGCCGAAGTTTCTTTAAATAATTTTGAATTATTACTTAATAAACCAATAGAATCAAAACCAGAAAAACCCGTTAAGCTGGGAGAAATAAAAAGAATCGAATTTCAGAACGTTGTTTTCCAACATCAATCTGCTAATAGACATGCAATAAACGGAATTTCATTTAGTGTTAAAGAAGGAGAAACCGTAGCATTTGTTGGTCCTTCCGGTTCCGGGAAAACAACACTTGTAAAGCTGCTTGTAGGACTATATACTCCACAGGAAGGAAAGATTCTCTTTAACAATACTCCGGGTAACGAAATTGATTTTGACGAAATCAGGGAGAAGATTGGATTCGTTACACAAGACACTCAGCTCTTTTCAGGTACGACTAAAGAAAACCTGCTCTTTGTAAATCCAACCGCAACAGATGAAGATTGTCTGGAAGTTCTTCGCAAAGCTGCAGCTACGAGTCTTCTTGAGAGAGCAGAAAACGGTTTGGATACCATGATTGGTGAAGGGGGAATTAAAGTGAGTGGAGGTGAAAAGCAGCGATTATCTATTGCTAGAGCATTGTTGAGGAATCCTCATCTTTTAATTTTTGATGAAGCAACATCAGCTCTTGATTCTCTCACCGAAGAAGAGATCTCAAAAACTATCAGGGAAATTTCTTTAAGAAAAGATTTGATTACTGTGATGATTGCACACCGGCTTTCGACAGTTATGCACGCTGATAAAATTTATGTTCTTGAGCGGGGAAATATTGTAGAATCTGGTACCCACGAAGAACTGCTTCAGCTAAAAGGACTTTACTATGCAATGTGGCGACAACAGATTGGTGAAAGAGAATTTGTAACTAATGGACTACTCAAGAACATTTCTGAAAATTAAATTGTTTTATAAGATAGATTGATTATTCAGATTAATTTTGGAAATAGGATTAAGTAAAATGAAAACAATAAAAAAAATAATTAAGAGTCAGAAGGTTAATATGGGAGGGATTCTTCTTGATCAACCTTTACCAAATGAATTAATTGATCAGCTCGATCCATTTTTATTAATCCATCATTGGAATGACCGACTAAAAGGAAATCAAAAACAGAATGAAGCGGGAGTTGGACCTCATCCACATCGCGGGTTTTCCCCTGTAACTTTAATTTTTAAAGGCGGAGTCCATCACCGCGATTCAAGGGAAAATAACAGCATCGTAATGGAAGGCGGCACACAGTGGATGTTTGCAGGCTTGGGTATAGCTCATAGTGAAAGACCTTATAAGGAATTAGCGGAACAGGGTGGTGAATTTGAGATCATTCAGTTCTGGGTGAACGTTCCTGCAAAAAATAAAATGGAACAACCTTTTTATAAGCCTATTACAAAAGAAGAAACACCAACCTTTATCTCGGATGATAAAAAAGTTCAGGTAACTGTTGTATCCGGTAATTTTAAAAACTTAGAAGGTCTTGTAGAAACTTTTACTCCTATCACAACACTAAGAATGAATTTTGAGAAAGATGGGGAACTTTCATTTGATATTCCTTCAAAACAAAATACATTAATTTATCTTCTGGATGGTCATGCAAATATTAACAATGAAGAGGTGACCGGTAAAGATTTTGTATGGTTTAATAATGATGGTGATGAAATAACAATTAAGGCACATGAGCAAACCAGAGCAATTTTACTTTCAGGTGAACCAATTGGTGAGGAGGTGGTTTCTTATGGTCCCTTTGTAATGAACACTCACACTGAAATAATGGAAGCATTGAGAGATGCACAGATGGGAAAGATGGGTGTGTTAATAGAAGAATAACTATCCGGTTAATTGATTATAAATCAGAAAATTAATACAATTATTTAGTAATAAAACTAAGATTACAATGTTAGACCAATACAATTATACAACAAAGCTGGATGTAAAGTTTAAGCACTTCGAACTGATAGATATTCCTCAAATGGTAAAAGCAGTTAAAGATAAATGGTTTAATCAAACTTTGACAGAAGTAAACGGAAGTGTTGTTCGGGTTGGAATTGTTGAAGGTGAATACCATTGGCACAAACACGAAAATGATGATGAATTCTTTTTTGTGATTGATGGTAAATTACTAGTTGATTTAGAAGACAGAACGATAAAACTGAATCCCGGTCAAGGCGTGACAATAACAAAAAATGTATTACACAGAACCCGCGCCCCCCAAAAAACTGTTATATTAATGTTTGAAAATAAGAACATTATTCCAACTGGAGATTAAACAGAGATAATTGAAGGGGAATAATTATGAATCACATTTCAATATTTCGTACTGGGAAACTTTGGGAAATAGATTCGGCTCGAGATGCAATGAAACAAGCCGATATACCACATTTTATTCGAGAAGAAAATGTTAGTGGTTTGAAAACAGCATTTCCGGCTGCACCAGCTCCTGGAGCAGGAATATTCTGGTCTTTAATGGTCCCTGAATCAGTCGTAGAAGATGCTAAAAAAATTCTATAACAGCTTCATCTGGATTCAGATAGACAACCTAGCATCTGGGATTTCTCATCAGGTGAAAAACCTATTAGAAGATATAAAACTTTCGCCTGGATTACTTTGATCTTTATAGCTATTGTCTGCATTATGGTGTTTTTATCTTTCATCCTTAAAAACTGAACCCTCTCAAAAACTCTTCGATACTCATTCTCTTCTTTCCTTCCTGCTGGATTTCTAAAATTCGAATTGCACCTTTTCCACAGCCGACAATAAGTTCAGTTTTTGTCTGATGAATCTGAAATTGTTTGAGATCGTTTCTTTCAACAACCTCTGTTTTATAAATCTTAAGTACTTTGTCATTGTAAACAAAGAATGCTGCTGGATGAGGTGACAATCCTCTTACGAGATTATGAATTTCGGTGGGTCGTTTATTCCAATCGATCAAACAAATTTCTTTTGTAATCTTTGGTGCTGGTGAAGCAAGTGAATCATTCTGCTGATTTAGTTCATAATTTCCGCTTTCGATTACTTCAACAGTTTTTAAAACTAAGGCTGCACCAAGTAAACTCATCCTATCATGCAGAGTTTCAAAATTCTCTTCGGGCAAGATCTCAAGTTTCTGCTGAAGGTAGATATTTCCCGTGTCCACTTTCTCAGCAAGTTTAAATGTTGTAAGCCCGGTTTCTGTTTCTCCATTTATTAACGCCCACTGAATTGGTGCTGCACCGCGATACTTTGGAAGAAAAGATCCGTGCAGATTGAATGATCCTAATTTCGGAATATCAAAAACTTCTTTAGGTAAAATTCTAAAAGCTACAACAACAAATAAATCCGGTTGCAGTGCTTTCATCTGTTCAACAAATTCTTGATTACCCTTTAGTTTTTCTGGTTGATAAAACGGAATATTATGTTCAACAGCAAATTGCTTTACAGATGTGAATGAAAGTTTTTTTCCTCTCCCCCGTTCTTTATCCGGTTGAGTTACCACTGCCAAAACTGTATGTTTGCTTTCCAGGAGGATCTTTAGAGATGGAAGGGAAAAATCAGGAGTGCCCATAAAGACAATCTTCATTGCACACCTATTTAATTAAATAGTAATCAGTGGAGGAGCTGATTGGATAGTCAATATCAAGTTTACGTTTTTTTATTTTCTCGAGATGCTTTTTATATCGTTTTTTCATTTCATCATCAAAGTAATCGATAAACAAAACACCCTGCAGATGATCAAACTCGTGCTGAATAACCCTTGCAAAAAGCTCATCGGCTTCAATTGTATGTTCTTTCATATTCACATCAAAAAAAGATATGAAGATACTCTTTGGTCTTATCACTTCAGCACGCAAGTCGGGAATACTCAAACATCCTTCCTCAATCGAATTAGTTTCATCCGACTTTGAAACGATTTTGGGATTTATCATCGCAATCGGTTTGT